>NZ_JBZAYE010000195.1:0-11676 GCF_058244205.1 Variovorax sp. 20P10.2.4 | reverse complement strand
GTTCGAAGCGCCGTACCTCGACGGGCGCGCCACCGTCGAGCCGGTACAGCGCAGGTCCGGCCGCGATCCACAGCACGCCGTCGGCCACCGCGAGGTCGTCGATGTCGGCGAGCTCGGCCACCACCTCGGCGTTGTCGAGCGCGCGGTTGGGCTTGAGCACGCCGTCCATCACCGGCACCGTGATGGCGGCGCTGCCGCGGCCGAGCAGGCGGTCGGTGAAACCGCGAAGGGTGTCGAGCATCAGGCTGTCCTCCAGCGCCGTTCGTACTGCACGAAGTCGGGGTCGGCGCCCTCGAGCTTGTAGCGGCCGATGCGGTTGTTCGAGATGCCGCCCAGGTAGAGGTGGCCGCGGTGCTCGCGCATCGAGGTGATCATCGGGTGGTTCTCGCCGCCCAGGTCCCACAGCGTCTCGAGGATCTCGCCGGCCTCGCTGAACTTGAGCACGCAGCCGGTGTTGATGTTGGGGAACAGCCATTCGTCCACCGGCACGCGCGTGGCCATGCGGCGGCGAAATCCCGGCATGCGCATCGCGAGGTCGTAGGCCGGGCAGCGCATGCCCACCAGCGCGAGCCAGTAGTGGCCGTCGGAAGCGAGGTTGATGTTGTCGGGATAGCCGGGCAGGTTGTCGATCACCATCTGCACCTGGCCGGCCTTCGGCCCGTCGAACCAGTAGCGCTTGATGCAGCAGCCCCAGGTCTCGGCGAACAGGATCGACTGGCCGTCGCTCGCGATCGCGATGCCGTTCGGAAAGCGCAGCCCGCGCAGCACGGTGCGCGTCGAGCCGTCGCGCGGATCGAAGCAGACGATGCGCCCGTTGCCGCGCGCCTCCAGCCCGTCGACCGGCCATTCGTGCATCTCGTAGCGCACCGTGGCCTCGCTGAAGAAGATGCGGCCGTCGTCGGCGATGTCGAGGTCGTCGGCCAGCCGCAGCCGGCTGTCGTCGTTGATCGAGGTCCAGCTGCGGTTGGTCTCGTCGGTCACGCGCTCGACCTTGCGCTCGGGCGTGACGCGGTACAGGCCCATGCCGCCCACGCACACGTGCAGGTTGTCCTCGCGGTCGAAGGCCAGGCCCAGCGGTTGGCCGCCGATGTGGGCGTAGACCTCCATGCGCTCGTAGTCGGGCGCGAGGAAGCGGATCACGTCGCCATGGCGCGAGCCCGCATAGAGGTTGTCGTCGCGGTCGAGGATCACGTCCTCGGGCGACTCGATGCGGCCCAGGCCGATCAGCGTGACGTCGCGCAGCTTGTTGTTGACCGCATAGACACTCGCGCCCGCGCCCGCGCCGTCGCCGCTGCTGGCCGGTGCCGGCGGCAGCGCGAAGTAGGTCGGGCTCACGTAGACCTTGCTGATGATGCGCTGGCGGTTCTTGAGCCAGCGCACGTCGATCACGGCCGCCAGCACCAGGATCGCGGCCAGCACCATGCGGATCACGCCGCCGGGCGCCGACATCGAGGTCAGGCCGTTGGTGATCAGCAGCACCAGCAGCGTGCCGACCAGCGCCTTGGCGACCGAGCCGCGCCCGCCGCCCAGGCTGATGCCGCCGAGCACCGCGGCCGTGAGCACCAGCACTTCCATGCCCACGCCGATGTCGGCGCCGGCCGTGGCCAGCCGCGAGGCGAAGAAGCAGCCGGCCGCGCCGCACAGCGTGCCCGAGGCCACATAGCACAGCGCCACGGTGCGCCGCACCGCGATGCCGCTGTTGTAGGCCGAGCGGCGCGAGCCGCCGATGGCCATGATGTGCCAGCCCGCGCGCAGGCGCGTGAGCAGCACATGGCCCGCGATCGCCACCGCCGCGTAGGCCCAGGCCACGGTCGGCAGGCCCAGCAAGGTGCCGTTGCCCAGGAAGTCCCAGGCCGGCGAGTCGGGCAGCGAGCCCGCGATCGCGGTCGAGTACTGCAGGCTCAGGATCTCGTAGAACGAGCGGAAGATGATCAGCGTGATGAGCGTGGTGAGGAAGGCGCGCAGCCGCAGGTAGCCGATCAGCACGCCGTTGACCGCGCCCAGCAGCGCGCCGACGGCCAGCGTGGCCAGCACCGACGCGCCCACCGGCCACTTCAGCACGTGCATGCACATCAGTGCGCAGAAGTTGGTGAGCGCGAAGATGGAACCCACCGACAAGTCGATGCCGCCCACGATCATCACCAGCGCCAGGCCGAGCACGATGAAGCCGATCTCGCCGGCCTGCCGCAGCGTGTCGGCCAGCACCACCGGCGACCAGAAGTTGCCGATCAGCTGGCCCGAGGCCAGCAGCACCGCCACCAGCAGCAGCACCGGGATCGCGGTCTCGGTCCAGCGCTTGGACAGGATCTCGCCGACCCAGTGGTCGGGCCACCAGCGGTAGCGCAGGCGCGTCAGGGTCTCGTTCATCGGTGCGGCTCCGGCGGGGCGGTCACTTGGCGGCGGTGAGCTTCCAGCAGGTGCCGTCGGCACCCGCGTTCTCCTTCGTGATCGGGATCAGCGTGGTGTAGATGTTCTGCTTGGCCGCGCCGGGCTTCATGCCGCCCTGCACCAGCCACTTGATCATGGCGGCCATGTTGGCGGCCTGCGTCGGCACGTCGTAGCTCACGTCGAGGTCGAAGGCGCCCGACTTGACCTGGTCGCAGGCGCCTTTCTGCTCGCCGCCGCCCGAGGTCGCGAGATAGACCTTGCCGGTCAGGCCCGCTTCCTTGATGGCGGCCGCGGTGCCGATGTCCATGCCGTCCCAGAAGCCGACGATGCCGCACAGGTCGGGGTTCTGCTTGAGCACCGTCTGCGTCAGGCCCTTGGCCTTGGCCGCGTCCCAGTCGGCGGCCTGGTTCGACACCACCTTGATCTGCGGGTTCTTCGCCAGCACGTTCTCCACGCCCTTGAGCGTGTAGGCGCTGGTGGCCGCGGTCGGCGCGCCCTGCACGATGGCGATCTTGTTCGACTTGCCCTTGCAGGCCTGCACCACGGCCTCGGCATTGCGCTCGCCCACGTCGACCCAGTCGGCGCCCACGAACACGGTCGAGGGCTGCACCGAGCGCATGTTGATCTGCACCACGTAGATGCCGTCTTCCTCGGCCTTCTTGATCAGCTTGGCGTAGGTCTGCACGTCGGGGTTGTGGATCACGATCACCGCGGGCTTCTCGGCCATCAGCGCGGTGAAGGCCTGCGCGCCGGCGTTGGTGTTCCAGTTGGGATCGCGCGCCACCACCTTCATGCCGGCGGGCTCGAGCTCCTTCTTGAGGCCGTTGTACCAGCCCTGCGCGAGGTCGAAGCCCATGGCCACCGGGATGTAGCCCACGGTCTTGCCGGCCAGCGACTTCTTGTAGCCGTCGCGGAAGGGCTCGTCGAGGCCCTTGCCCTGGGCGGCCGCGTGTTGCGAGGCGGCCAGCGCCAGCGCGATGCCCGCGAGCTTCGCGGATGCGGCGAGTGTGCGAACGAAGTGCATTGCATGTCTCCTTTTTTCGGTGGTCTCGGATGACGCCAAAATCGCCTGGCGCCCGGCTTCGGAAAACAGGTGGGTCCGCTCGCGGACCCCGGGATCAGATGTCGCCCTGCTGCGCGGTCTCTTCGTTGCGCGGGTTGAGCATGGAGTCGATCAGGATCGCGGCCAGCAGCACCACGCCCTTGACGATGTTCTGCACGGAATAGGAGAGGTCCATGATCGTCATGCCGTTGAGCATGGTGCCGATCAGCAGCGTGCCGATCACGACGTTGAACACGCCGCCGCGGCCGCCCGACAGGCCGATGCCGCCGAGCACCACCACCAGCACCACGTCGTAGATCATGGTGGAGTTGAAGATCCGCGTCGGCATGCTGCTGACCGAGGCCGCCATCACCACGCCCGCGAACAGCCCGATCAGCGCCGCCAGCACGTACTGCAGCAGCACCATCGGCCGCGTCGGCAGGCCGGTGGCGCGCGCGGCGAAGGGGTTGTCGCCGATCGCGTAGACGAAGGCGCCCGCGCGCATGCGGCGCAGGAAGAAGGCCATGGCCGCGGCCGCCACGCCGAACATCACGACCGGTGTCGGCACCCCGGCCAGGGTGCCGCGGCCCAGCCAGGCCGCGGGGTCGAGCGCGGCCGGCCACTGCACCACCTCGAGCTGGAAGAAATAGGCCTGCCCCAGCCCCGCGAGAAAGAGGCCCGAGGCCAGCGTGGTGAACAGCGACGGCACCTCGGCATAGGCGATCAGCCAGCCGTTGACCAGCCCGAAGGCCAGCGCCAGGCCCAGCGCGATCAGGAAGGCCGAGCCGAGCGGATGGCCGTTCTGCACCAGCTGCAGCAGCAGGCCCGAGGGCACGGCCAGCGCGGCGATCATCGAGATGTCGATGCCGCGGCCGATCACCACCACCGCCATGCCCAGCCCCAGGATGCCGAGGAAGGCCACGTTCTGCACCAGCGTGAGCAGGTTGTCGATCTGCGCGAAGCCCGGCAGGAACGCCGCGAAGCCCGCGAACAGCAACGCGAACAGCGCGGACACGATGCCTTGCTGCGTGGCCTTGAATTTCTTCGTCGTCATGGTGGGGGCGCCTCGTTTCAGCTCAGGGCCGCGTGCAGCGACTGGCGCAGCTCGCGCTTCATGACCTTGCCGTTGAGGTTGCGCGGCAGCGCCTCGGTGCCGATGGTCCAGGTCTCGGGCACCGCGTAGTCCGACAGCCGCTCGGCGCAGAAGGCCTGCAGGGCCGCGGCCTGGGTGCGCTCGTCGAGCTCGCTCACGCAGACGAAGGCATGCACGCGCTCGCCGAGCACCGCGCAGGGCACGCCCACCAGCGCCGCCTCCACGATCCGCGGATGCTCCATCAGCGTGTTCTCGACCGTGGCGCAGAAGATCTTGTAGCCGCCGCGGTTGATCACGTCCTTCTTGCGGTCGAGGATGCGCACGTAGCCGTCGGCGTCCATGCTGCCGATGTCGCCCGAACGCCAGTAGCCGCCGCGGAATTCGCTGGCCGTGGCCTGCGGGTTGCGCCAGTAGCCGGGCACCACCATCGGGCCCGCGATCCAGATCTCGCCGACCTCGCCGCGCGCCACCTCGTTGCCGTTCTCGTCGACCACGCAGATCTCGCCGCAGGGCACGGCCAGGCCCACGCTGTCGCGGTGCTCGGCCGTCATGCCGGGCGGCATGATGGTCGCGGGCGAGCAGGTCTCGGTGGCGCCGTAGGCGTTCATCAGGGTGAGGCCCGGCAGCCGCGCCGCGATGCCCTCGATGGTGGCCGTGGGCATCGAGGCGCCGCCGTAGGCGCCGATGCGCCAGGCCGAGAGGTCGTGCGCCTGCAGGTCCGGCAGCAGCAGGCACAGGTTGTACATGGCCGGCACCATGATCGTGTGCGTGATGCGCTCGGCCGCCGCCAGCCGCGCGAACTCGGCCGCCTTGAACTGCGTCATCAGCACCGCGCAGCCGCGCGCGTGCAGCATGGTGTAGAGCTGCGCCACCAGCCCGGTGACGTGGCTCAGCGGCACCGCGACGATGCTGCGGTCCGATTCGCCCAGGCTCATCGCGTGCACGAAGTGCATCACCGAGTGCGCGATGTTCAGGTGCGTGAGCATCGCGCCCTTGGGCTTGCCCGTGGTGCCCGAGGTGTAGAGCAGCACAGCGAGGTCTTCCTCGGCGGCCGCGTGCGCGCTGGCCAGCGGCTCGGCCTGCATCAGCGCCGTGAAGGATTCGAAGCCCGGCTGCGCGGCGCCGGTGCCGAAGCGCAGGCGCAGCAGCGGCAGCGCCTCGGGCGAGGGCACCAGCGCCTGCAGCTCCTGCGAGCAGACGATCGCCACCGCCTCGGCGTCGGCCAGCGAGAACTCGAGTTCGGCCGTGCGCGCCCGCGCGCTCACCGGCATCGCCACCGCGCCGAGCCAGGCGCAGGCGAACACCGCGATCGCGAACTCGGGCCCGTTCGAGAGGTAGAGCGCCACCCGGTCGCCCGGCCGTACGCCGCGCCGTGCGAGGCCGCCCGCGCACTTGGTGGTGGCATGGTGCAGCTCGCGCCAGCTCAGGCGCAGCGTGTCGCAGACCAGCGCCTCACCCTCGGGCGAGAGCCGCACCGCGTCGGCCAGCATCTGGGCCACGTTGGCGGGCCGCTCGGCGAAGCAGCGCACCACGCGCTCGTTGAAGTGCACTTCACGTCGCATCTTGGGCATGGAATCTCCCCACTGGGACCACGAGGACGCGGAGCTCTGCGAGGGCCGCAGCTCCGTCGGGGCGCTGAGCACGCCGTGCATGAGCATCTCGATGCAGTGCCGCACGGCATCCTGCAGGCTGCGCGCCGGATGGCTGTCGGGCCGGTACCAGCGGCCGATGCCGCTGAGCGCGCCGACCACCGTGTACGAGGCCATCGCCGCGTCGCCGCGCGCGATCCAGCCTTCGGCCATGCCGGCCTCGATCAGCGCGCGGAACTCGGTGTCGATCTCGCCCTTGAGCGCGCGCAGTTCGCGCCGCCTGGGCTCGGCCAGCGGGTCCTCGCCGACGCGGATCACGCACAGGCCGAAGTCGCTGGTCACGATGCCCGCGTAGTTCTCCATCGCCACGCGCAGCCGCTCGCGCGGCGGCAGCCCGCGCCGCGCCGCCTCGAGGATGCCCGCGCGCAGCGCCTCGAGCCCGCGCTGCACGCACTCGAACAGGATCTGTTCCTTGTTCTCGACGTAGTGGTAGACGGTGGGCTTGGTCACGCGCAGGCTGCGCGCGATGTCGTCGAGCGAGGTGCCCTGGAAGCCCTTGGTCGTGAACAGCCGCGCCGCCGCCAGCAGCACCGCGTCCTTCTTGGCATGGCGATCCTGCTGCCGCTCTCCGCGGCTTTGCCAAGGCGATTCGACCAGCTCGGTAGACATTCGACTCCTGCGGCGACGACCAGGGACCGATGCCGCGCGGAGACCGCGTGGCGCCAGGAAAACCGGGGGTTACTCGAAAGTACCCTGGTTGACTGGCGCGATTATTCGGAGCGACCGGGAAGGGTGGTTCGGGGAATTTCCCTTAGCTGCGGCGCACCAAAAAACCCCGCGAGGTTCAGGCGCGTGAAGCGGACAAGCGGCTTCGCAGCCAGCGGTTCAACGGCTCGCTGTAGCAGCGCGCGATGGCGTCGCACAGCGCCATCGACAGCAGCATGTAGCCAGCGAGCAGCCACATCCTGTCGCCGCCGCTCGCGAGCGCGGGCGGGAACAGGGTCCGCAGCAGGCCGAGCACGATCAGGTGGAACAGGTAGAGCTCGTAGCTGCGCCGGCCGAACCATCCGAAGGCGGCCGGGAGCCAGCGAGCGGGTGCCCATGCCGTGCCGCCGTCCGCGGATCGATCGCTCATCGTCGCCAGCAGCACGGCCGTGCCCAGCGCCATCGCCGTGACGCCGAGCACATGGCTCTGCGCGATCGGCCATCGCAGGTAGAGGAAGACCATGGCGATCGCCACGGTCCACGACAGCAGCGTCTTAAGCCGCGCGGAGAGAACGAGCGAGTCCGCGAGCAACGCCGTGCAGCAACCGATCGCGATGCCGTCGAAGGCCGCGAAGTAGGCATAGAGGTAGCCGCCTTCATCGTCCTGGCGATGAAAGCGGTACACCGGTGCCAGCACCGCGATCGCGAGCCAGAAGGCGATCAGCCGGCGCTCCCGGCGCAGCAGCGCGCAGAGGATCGGGAAGAAGAGATAGAAGACCTCCTCGACCGACAGCGACCACAGCACGCCGAGCGCGTAGTTGGTCCATCCGTACTTGTCGACCACCACGTTCATCCAGAAGGTCAGCGAGGCGAGGTTGACCAGCCACAGCGGCAACGGGGTCGCGCCTGCCGGCGCCCGGTTCTGGAAGATGGCCACGCCCGCCCAGGCCAGCAGGTTGACCGCGACCAGCAGGAGCAGCAGGCACGGCACGATGCGCGCCACGCGCAGGCCGTAGAAGGCGCGCGCCTTCACGTCCTGCAGCGCGCCCCAGCGGCGCCGCGCGTTCGAGGTGATCAGGAAGCCCGAGATCACGAAGAACATCGTGACGCCGTAGTTGCCGTTGCGCGCCACCGCGCGCACCGCTTCCCAGCCGAGGAGCTGCGACAGCACGGTGCCGTCGAGCCGGTAGGCGATGTTGAAGTGGTGGAACAGCACCAGCAGGATCGCGACGCCGCGCAGCACGTCGATGCGCGTGCTGCGCGGCCCGAGGCTCGGTGCCGTCGTCATCTCGCGGCGGAACCGATCAGCGCGGGCAGGGCCGGCAGCAGCGCGTCGCGCGTGCGGACGCCCGGTGTCGTCGCCTGCTTCCGGTCGTCCTGCGTCAGCCGCGCGAACACCACCGTGCGCTCGCCGCGCGTGGCCCAGCCGACATACCAGCCATAGCCATGGGCCTCGTCGAGCGAGCCGTCGGCCTTCTTCGGGTAGGCAGCGCCGGTCTTGCCCTGCACCGTCCAGCCCTCGGGCAGCTGGGTCGTCTCCATCGAACGCCGCGTCATCTCGATCGCGTGCTGCGATACCGGCAGACGGTTCGACAGCAGCTTGCGCAGGAACTCGACCTGCTCGCGCGGCGAGATGCGCAGCGAGGACGCGACCCATGAACGCTCGAGCCCGTTGTGCTTGCCCGGGTCGCCCGACACATCGGCGTTGCCGTAGCCGAAGTCCTTCGCATAACGCGCGAAGCGCTCGGCGCCCAGCGATTCGGTCACCCGCTGCGAGAACCAGAAGACCGAGAGCTTGAGCCATCGCTGCGGATCGGTCGGCTGCTTCCAGCCTTCGACCCAGGCCGGATAGCCTTCCTTGAAGGGCAGCACGGGGTCGTGCTCGTTCTTGAGAAAGCCCGCGTCGAAGCCCATCAGCGCGAGCGCGATCTTGAAGGTGGAGGCGGGGGTGACGCGTTCGTCGCAGCGGCCTTGCTGGACGATGAATTGGCCGGTCTTGGCGTCGGCGATGGCGGTGCAGAGGGTGCGGGCTTGGGTGGTGGCTGCGAGGGGGGCGAGCAGGACGAACAGGGCGATGGGCAGGAGGCGAAGCGGACTTTTCATGGGAGGGACGGGGATTAGGCCGTCATCGTAGAAAAGACCGGGCTTCGTGTCCTCCGACTGGCAAGCGAAGGACGTCTCGGCCGTAACGCGTGTAACGCCGACGGGACCTCGCTAGTTCGCCGGCCTCGAAAACACATTCACCAGGCTCCCATCCGGATCGCGAAGCAACAGCGACCGGTTGCCCCACGGCATGGTGGTCGGCCGCATCACGACCTCGGCCGCTTCCGCCATGCGCGCCAGCGTGCCCTCGACATCGGCGACCTCGAACTCGAGGATTGCCGAGCGGTTCGATGCGGCCGTCGCGGCCCCGGCGTTGAAGCGCTGCACGAGATGCTCTTCGGAGATGGCCAGCGTCGCGCCCTCCAGCCGGATCTCCGCGAAGCCATCGGCCAGGCGGGTGGCCTCGGTGCCCGACAGGCGCGCGTAGAACGCAACGAGGGCTTCGAATTGTTGAGTGACTAGACGCACGGATGCAAACTTCACGCCGATCTCCTGAATGAATGAACGATGGGCGCGAGCTTAGGGAGAGGGCATGTCAGATTCCGGCAGTATCGTGCGGCCGCTTTCCTTCACGCGTTGCTGCCAGGCCTTGAGCAGCGCCTGGCGACGCTGGGGGTAGCGCGCATCGAGCATCTCGGCGGCGAGGATGCGGTCGGCGCGGAAGTTGCGGAAGTCGTTGCGCAGTTCGCACCAGGCGCTGAGCACGCGCGACTGTTCGAAGTACACGAGCGCGAAGGGCCAGATGACGCGTTGCGATGCGGTCCCGTCGGGATCGCTGTAGCCGATCCGCAGCTTGTGCTCGGCACGGATCGCGGCGCGCAGCAGATCGGGCTCGACCGCGGCCGGCGCGCGCTTCGCCCCCACGGCCACGAGCAGCGCGGAGGCTTCGAGCTCGCGCTTCAGTTCGGGCGGCAGCACGGCGGCGATCTTCGCCATCGCATCGTGCGCGCCGGCCGACAGCGCCCTGTCGCCGCGGTCGGCCACCCAGCGCAGGCCCAGCGCGAGCGCCTCGATCTCCTCGGGGCCGAACATCAGCGGTGGCAGCACGTAGCCCGGCTTGAGCACATAGCCGAGGCCGGGCGAACCTTCGATCAGCGCGCCCTGCGACTGCAGGCTCGCGATGTCGCGGTACAGCGTGCGCAGGCTGATGCCGAGCTGCTCGGCCAGGGCCTGGCCACTGATGGGCCGGCGATGGCGGCGCAGGGTCTGGAGCAGTGCGAGCAGGCGTTCGGAGCGGGACATGCGGGCATGGTAGTGGCCCGTCGCCCGGATGCGGCGCGCGCCGGCTACAACTGGCTCTGCGGAATCAACGGCCCCAGCAGCCTCAGCTTGAAGCGCTGCCACGCCGTCGTCTCGGGCGGCACGTCGAACACGCGCGTGTCGTCGTCCTGGTCCACCCATTCGACGTTCCGGCCCTTGGCGTCGAGCCGCAGCCGGTAGAAGCTGCGCGTGTCGGCAAAGCTCTCGAGCTGGCGCGCCATGTCGGGGCTGTCGATGATCAGGCCCAGCTCGGTGTTGAGCCGTGCCGAGCGCGGGTCGAGGTTCATCGAGCCGAGGAAGACCTGGCGATGGTCGACGATGCCGTTCTTCATGTGCAGCGCGCCGGTGCCGTGGCCGAACAGGCCGAGCTTGCCGCGGTGCACGCTCAGCGAGGGGCTCAGTTCGTAGATCTCGACGCCGGCCTCGAGCAGCCGATGGATGTGCGGCCAGTAGCCGACGTAGACCCAGGGCTCGTCGGTGGAGGCCAGGGAGTTGGTGACGAGCTCGACCTGCAGGCCCTCGGCGCGCGCTTCCGCGAGGCTGAGGACGGCGGCGTCGGAAGGCACGAAGTAGGGCGACACCATCTTGATGGTGTGCTGCGCGGTCCGGAACCAGCGCACCACGGATTCGGTGACGGTGCCCTTGTTCGAGTTCTCACGCTCGTTCCAGCCCTGGGTCTTGGTCAGCGGATCGAACAGCACGCGCGCGTCGGCCATGAGCAGCGGGCTCAGCCTGCGCTCGGCCAGCTCGAACGGCAGGTTCATCATCGGCACCATCTCGAGCGGGATCGAGGCCGGCTCGCCCTCGGTCGCGTTGGGGATGATGCCGTCCGCCGGGATGCGCGGCGCCTGCGGCGGCTTCGCGGTGGCGGTGCGCTCCTCGAAGGCCTGCCGCAGCTGCGCCGGCGACAGGCTGCTGCGCGCGATGCGCTGCACGGGATAGACAGCCTCGCTGTTCCAGTAGTGGTCGAAGGCGTCGGAGAGTTCGCGCACCACCGGGCCCGCGGCGAACACGTCCATGTCGATGAAGTTGCTGGCGCTGGCGTTCATCACGTACTCGTCGGCCATGTTGCGCCCGCCGGCCACGGCGGCGGCGTTGTCGGCCACGAACAGCTTGTTGTGCATGCGCCGGTTGATGCGCTCGAAATCCATGGCCGAGGCGGCGAAGCGCGTGAGGTCGCTGCCGCGGCCGGCCGGGAAGGGATTGAACAGGCGCACCTCCACGTTCGGATGGCTGGCCAGCCCGAGCAGCAGTTCGTCCTCGCCGGTGGTGTAGAGGTCGTCCACCAGCAGCCGCACGCGCACGCCGCGCGCGGCGGCATCGCGCAGCGCGCGCATCAGGGCGCGGCCGGTATTGTCGCCGGCCAGCAGGTAGTACTGCACGTCGAGGCTGCGGGTGGCGAGCTTCGCGAGCTCGATGCGGCTGGCGAAGGAGGTCGGGCCGTAGGGCAGCAGGCGAAAGCCCGATGCGTTGCCCGGTGCCAGTGCCTGCTGCGC
>NZ_JBZAYE010000194.1:0-11684 GCF_058244205.1 Variovorax sp. 20P10.2.4 | reverse complement strand
GGCTGCTCGACCCCATGTCTATACCCAGGTAGATGTTCGTTGTCATGTCATAACAGCTTCGGGCAATTTGGTTCAGATCGCAGTAGCGTTTCCCCTAGTATTCCAGCCAAAACGAGCCGCATACATTCTGACCTGTCATGACAACATGCATGACGACAAGAGATCCAAAGCCACCCTCCAAGGCGGCCCATCTGCCAGGTCTGAGCAACACGAGGAGACAGAAGTGAGAAGAGATTTCCTGAAGTCCGCGGCGGCCGCCGCAGCCACCACCGGCCTGGGCCTGGCCGGCTCCAGCGCCTTCGCCCAGCAGCCCGCTGCACCGGCCGCCACCGGCCTGCGCGGCAACCCGAACGACGTCTACGTGATGAACGTGATGGTCTCGGGCGTCGAGTACTGGTTTCCGGTCTACGAAATGATGAAACAGCTGGGCCGCACGCTGGGCGTGCGCACCCGCTACACCGGCACGCCCGAGTACGACGTGAACAAGCAGCTCGCGTCCTTCGAGCAAGAGCTGGCGCGCAAGCCCGCGGGCATCCTGCTGCACCCGATGAACCCCGACCCGTTCATCGAGCCGATCAACCGCGCGGTGGCGGCAGGCATCCCGGTCGTGACCTTCGCGGCCGACTCGCCGAACTCCAAGCGCGCCTCGTTCATCACCTCCGACAACGACCGCGAGGGCACGCAGGCGGCCGACGCGATCGCCGCCGCGCTCGGCGGCAAGGGCGAGTACGCGGTGCTCGAGAACCCGGGCCAGGACAACCACGACCGCCGCATCGCCGCCTTCGTCAACCGCATGAAGACCAAGCACCCGGGCATGAAGCTCGCGGGCCGCGCGGCCAGCAACCAGGACCCGAGCAAGGCCTACCAGGCGGTGCTGAGCCTCGCGCAGGCCAACCCGAACCTGGGCGCGCTGTTCATGCCCGAGGCCAACTCGGCGCTCGGCGCGGCGCAGGCCAAGATCGAGTCGAAGAAGAACATCCGCGTGATGTGCTGCGACGTCAACGCCAAGATCCTCGACATGATCAAGGCCGGCGACGTGTTCGGCGCCATCAATCCCAACCAGGGCATGCAGGGCTACATGGGGATGATGATGCTGTTCCTGGCCAAGAACCCGCAGCTCATCGATCCGATGAACGACGCCAAGCGCAACGGCACCAACCCGATGTCGGTGCCCTTCCTCGACAACGGCCTGTCGGTGGTGAGCAAGGCCAACGCCGACGACTTCTACTGGGACAAGTACCTGGCGCGCCGCGGCACCAAGGGAATCGGCGAGTGAGCGACGACCCGAAGCCGCTGCTCTCGCTGCGCGGCATCAGCAAGCGCTTCGGCGCTTCGCGCGCGCTCGCGGGCGTGGACTTCTCGCTGCGTGCCGGCGAGATCCACGCCCTGTGCGGCGAGAACGGCGCCGGCAAGTCGACGCTGATGAACATCATCGACGGCATCCACCAGCCCGACGAGGGCACGATCGCGCTCGACGGCCTGGATGTGCGCATCGACGGCCCGGCCCATGCCATGCGGCTGGGCATCGGCCTGGTGCACCAGGAGATCGCGCTGTGCGGCGACGCCACCGTCGCCGAGAACATCTTCATGCCCGAGATCAACGCGGGCGGCCGCGCCTTCATGGACTACGGCGGCCTCAACGCGCGCGCCGCCAAGGTGCTGCGCCGGCTCGGCCAGGACATCGACCCGGCCGCGCGCGTCGACGAGCTCGGCATCTCGAGCCAGCAGCTGGTGGAGATCGCCAAGGCGCTCACGCTCGACTGCAAGGTGCTGATCCTCGACGAGCCCACGGCCGCACTCACCGAGCTCGAGTCGGCCGCGCTGTTCCGCGTGCTGCACGACCTCAAGGCACAGGGCATCGGCATCATCTACATCAGCCACCGCATGGCCGAGATCTTCGCCAACTGCGACCGCGCCACCGTGCTGCGCGACGGGCGCAACGTGCACTGCGGCGCGCTCGCGGGCACCACGCCCGACGAGCTGGTGCGCCGCATGGTGGGCCGCGACCTCGGCAACTACTACCCGCCGCGCGCCACGCTACCCGAGGCGCCCGAGACGCTGCTGCAGGTCGACGACATCGCCGACGGCGAGCGCGTGCAGGGCATCTCCTTCGCGCTCAGGCGCGGCGAGATCCTCGGCATCGCGGGCCTCATGGGCGCCGGGCGCAGCGAACTCGCCGAAACGGTCTGCGGGCTGCGGCCCGCGCGGCGCGGCAGCGTGCGGCTCGGCGGCAAGACGCTCGCGATCCGCAAGTACGCCGACGCGCTGCGCCACGGCATCGCCTACCTCAGCGAGGACCGCAAGGCCGCGGGCGTGTTCCTCGACCTGCCGATCGCGCAGAACGTCTGCGCGATGGCGCTGCGGCGCGTGAGCTCGCGCTTCGGCCTGATGGAACGCGCGGCCGAGCGCAAGCTGGCGCAGGACCTCGGCGCGCAGCTCAACCTCAAGTCCGACGGCGTGGCGATCGAGGTCGCGAGCCTGTCGGGCGGCAACCAGCAGAAGGTGGCGATCGCCAAGCTGCTGGCCACGAAGCCGTCGGTGCTGCTGATGGACGAGCCCACGCGCGGCGTCGACGTGGGCGCGAAATCCGAGATCCACCACATCCTGCGCGCGCTCGCGAACCAGGGCGTGGGGGTGATCGTGATCTCGTCGGAACTGCCGGAAATCATCGGCCTGTGCGACCGCGCGCTGGTGATCCGCGAAGGCCGGCTGGCCGGCGAGCTCGGCACGGCCGAGATGACGGAAGAGGGCCTGCTGCGGCTGGCCTCGGGACTGGGCGAACAGGAGATGCAGTGAGCTACCAATTCAGAATAGACGGCACCAACCCCGCGAGCACCGCCGGCACCGGCACGGCCGCGGGGGCCAAAGGAGACGCCGTGAACCTTCCCTTCCGACTCGGCAGCATGCGCGAGGCCGGCCTGCTGCTGATCATCGCGGTGCTGTGCGTGGGCATGAGCTTCGCGTCGCCGTACTTCCTCACCTGGGAGAACATCCGCGCGATGCTGCTGTCGTTCTCGATCGAGGGCATCGTGGTGGTCGGCATGACCATCCTGCTGATCGTGGGCGGCATCGACCTCTCGGTGGGCTCGGTGGTGTGCCTCGCGATGGTGATCACCGGCAAGCTGTTCCTCATGGGCGTCGACCCCTGGCTCGCGAGCGCGATGGCGATCGGTGCCAGCGCGATGATCGGCGCCATGATCGGCGGCTGCGTCACGCGCATCGGGCTGAACCACTTCATCGCCTCGCTGGCCTTCATGGTGATCGTGCGCGGCCTGTGCCTGGCCTTCACGCAGGGCACGCCGCAGTCGCTGTTCTCGCTGCCGGCCGAGTTCAAGTTCATCGGCCAGGGCACGCTGTTCGGCATCCCGGCCGTGATCCTGATCTTCGTCGCGATCGTCGCCATCAGCGACTTCGTGCTGCGCCGCGCCACGCTGCTGCGCAAGGTGTTCTACGTCGGCAGCAACGAGAAGGCCGCGCTCTATTCGGGCATCCGCGTGGGCCGCGTGAAGTTCTGGGTCACGGTGCTGTGCTCGGCCTCGGCCGGCCTGGCCGGCGTGATCTACACCGCGCGCTTCGGCGCCGCCACGCCCACCTTCGGCATGGGCATGGAACTCAACGTGATCGCCGCCGCCGTGATCGGAGGCGCCAGCCTCAAGGGCGGCTCGGGCACCGTGCTCGGCGCGGTGCTCGGCCTGGCGCTGCTGTCGGTGGTGACGAGCTCGCTGATCCTGCTCGACGTCTCGCCCTACTGGCAGGACGTGATCAAGGGACTGATCCTGCTCGTGGCCGTGACCATCGACCACCTGCTCAACGTGAGGAAGACCAAGAGATGAAGACGACGACGCTGGGACCGTCGGGCATACGCTGCTCGGCGATCGGCCTGGGAACCTGGGCCATGGGCGGATGGATGTGGGGCGGCGGCGACAACGCGGGCGCGACGCTGGCGATCCAGGCCTCGCTCGACGCGGGCGTGACGCTGATCGACACGGCGCCGGCCTATGGCCTGGGCCGCTCCGAACGGCTGGTGGGCACTGCCCTCAAGGGCCGGCGCCACGAGGCCGTGATCGCCACCAAGTGCGGGCTGGTGTGGCATACGCAGAAGGGCACGCACTTTTTCGAGGAGGACGGCCATCCCGTCTACCGCTACCTCGGCCGCGATGCGATCGCGTACGAAGTGGAGCAGAGTCTCGCGAACCTGCAGACCGACTACATCGACCTCTACATCACGCACTGGCAGGACGCCACCACGCCGGTGGCCGAGACCATGGGCGCGCTGCTCGACCTGAAGAAGCAGGGCAAGATCCGCGCGATCGGCGTGAGCAACATCGATGCCGCCACGCTCGCCGAGTACCTGCGCCATGGGCCGGTCGACGCGGCGCAGGAGCGCTACAGCCTGATCGACCGCGAGATCGAGGCCACGCTGGTGCCGCTGTGCAAGGAGCATGGCGTGGCGGTGATGGGCTATTCCTCGCTCGCGCTGGGCCTGCTCGCGGGGCCGATCGATCCCGCGCGCGCCTTCACGGGCGACGACCAGCGCGCGAGCAATCCGCGCTTCAGCGCCGACAACCGCGCGCGGCTCGCGGCCTTCTTCGCCGACCTCGAACCGCTGCGCGCCGCGCTGGGCTGCTCGTTCTCCGAAATGATGATCGCCTGGACGCTGGAGCACGGCGCCGTCTCGCTCTCGCTGTGCGGCGCGCGCAACCGGCAGCAGGCGATCCAGAACGCCGCGGCCGGCACGCTCGCGCTCGGCGCCGACGCGCTGCTGCAGATCGATACCGCCGCGAAGCGGCACCTGGGCGCGCTCGGCTGAGACGCGTCCCGCCCCCTCGAACCATCTTCCACCTTCAAGGAGTTCTTTCGTATGTCGAAAGGCAAAGAGGTCCGCATCGCCCGCCTGCTGAAGGCCGGCCGCGGCCTGGACATCGCGCTCGATCACGGCGTGTGCAACGAGCCCAGCTTCCTCGACGGGCTCGAGGACATGCCGGGCGTCATCGACCGCCTGGTGGCCGCGGCGCCCGATGCGATCCAGCTCAACTACGGCCAGGCCGACCTGCTGCAGCTGCGCCCGGGCCGCGAGCGGCCGGCGCTCGTGATGCGGCTGGACATGGGCAATCCCTACAACGCCACGCGCCACCGCTCGATGTGGGCCGTGCTGCAGAACGAGCACGACCCGGTGCTGCCCGCGGTGCAGATGGACGCGGCCTGCGTGGTCGTCAACCTGTTCATGCTGCCCGACGAGCCCGAGCTGTTCCGCCAGTGCGTGCAGAACATCGCGCGCGTGCGCGCCGACTGCGACCGCTACGGCATGCCGCTGATGATCGAGCCGCTGGTGATGCAGGCGCACGGCGCGGGCCGCGGCGGCTACATGGTCGACGGCGATGCCGAGAAGATCGTGACCCTGGTGCGGCTCGCGCGCGAGATGGGCGCCGACATCGTCAAGGCCGACCCGACCAGCGACCCGAAGGACTTCCATCGCGTGGTGCAGGCCGCGCGCTGCCCGGTGCTGGTGCGCGGCGGCGGCCGCGAGGACCTGCAGCAGGTGTTCGCGCGCTCGCGCGTGCTGCTCGACCAGGGCGCCGTGGGCATGGTCTATGGGCGCAACGTCTACCAGCACGCCAATCCGTCCGCGGTGGTGAGCGCGCTGATGGCGATGATCCACGAGGGCGCCAGCGCGGAAGCGGCCTGGGCCCTCTACGAATCGGGCGGCGCGGTGCGAAGCCGATAGCCCGGGTTCGGCGCGGCTTCCGGCGAACAGGTTTTTTTTCGTCACGGCAGGCGACGCCCGTCGCCCGCCGGGGTGCGCGCTGCGCGCGCATGTCGTGATTCGAGCCAGAGAAGAACGAGTCAGCAGATTCCCCTGCGAACTTCCAACAACACTTGGAGGCAAACGATGAAGATCCGGTATTACCTGATGGCATTGATGGTGCCGTTCGTCACCCTGTTGACGCACGCGGCGATCACCGGGGTCAGTCCGATGACGACCCTCGGCAACATGGCGACCGCGGTGTCCGAGGCCGTCGCCGATCCCCTCCCGCTGCAGGGGCCGGGGCTGGGCAACCTCACCTACACCTCGGAGGAACTGTTCAAGCCGGTGTCGGTGATCACCAGCCCGGCGCATCCGCTCGACCCCGCGCACAGCAACGCCAACGAGTCGCGCGAGGTGCCCGCCACCTACCCGGGCCGCAAGGACTACGGCATGAACGCCGGCATCATGGTCAACGGCTATTTCCTCACGTCCTTCGCCCCCGACAGCGGCCTCGGCCCGGGCGGCTTCCTGCTGTACGACGTGTCGAACCCGCGCCAGCTCCGGCTCGTCAAGAAGATCTACGAGCCCGAGGGGCGCACCAGCGAGTTCCGCGAGACGCACTCCTTCGGCACCGCGCGGATCGGCGACAAGACCTACGTGGTGCTGCCCAGCATCAACGGCGTGGAGTTCTGGGATTTCACCGACGTCAACGACATCAAGCAGGTGAAGAAGCTGGCGCTGCCCGGCGTCAACGCCGGCGACTACGAGAACGTCGCCTGGCAGCTCTGGTGGCAGGCGCCCTACCTGTACGTGGCTTCTGCGGGTCGTGGCATGTTCATCGTCGATGCCGCCGATCCCGCGAACGCCGTGCTCGCCAACCGCGGCGCCGGCAAGGCCAACCCGGTGTCCACCGGCGAACTCGGCGGCTTTCGCATCGGCCCGATCTTCACGATGGGCAACCACATGGTGCTGACCGCGATGGAGAGCAACGGCGGCTTCGCGAGCCTCGACATCTCCGATCCGCTCAATCCCAAGGTGCTCGACTCCATCGTGGGCACCACGCCGTTCTACTATGCGACCTGCTTCGACGGCCGGAACCTGCATGTCTCCACCCGCAACAGCGGCGCGAAGATGTACAGCTACGACCTGAGCGACCGCTCGAAATTCGTGGCCGAGGACAACCGCCTGGTCATCGACGAGCAGCTGTACTGCGCCACGCAGGACCACTACGTGATCCAGGGCGCGCAGACGCGCATCCACAAGGTCGACGTGAGCAATCCGCTCAATCACGTGGAAGTGGGCCGCGGCAGCATCCTGCGCGAGGACGATCCGAACTTCTCGCATTCGGACAACGGCCAGGTCGCGATGTTCGGCAACCTCGTGTTCGTGGGCAACGACCACGGCTCGGGCAGCGGATTCGTCGTGCACCAGGTCGACCCCGACACCACCCGGCCCGAGGTCAAGCAGGTCTCCCCCGCCAACGGCGCGAAGCAGCAGGCGCTGACCTCGCGCATCGGCCTGGGCATGACCGACAACATCCGGCCCGAGAGCGTCAACGCCAACACCTTCATCGTGCGGCCCGTGGGCGGCAACACGCTCGCGGGCACCTACAGCGTGCAGCTCGGCATCGTCAACTTCCATCCCACGCAGCCGCTGCAGCCGGGCACCAGCTACGAGGTGTTCCTGCCGGCCAACGGCGTGAAGGACTATGCGGGCAACGCCATCGGCGCCGACTTCAAGTCCACCTTCAACACCGGCAACGCGGCCGAGGTGGGCCTGAGCTACCACTGGGCGCTCAACGGCAAGCTCAGCGACCCGATCTCGAACAACGACGGCACGCCCGCCAGTGGCGACGCCTTCGAGAGCATCGGCCTGAACTTCGCGACCCGCGCGGGCGGCGTGCAGCTCAAGAACGACAGCGTGGCCACCGTGCTGGGCGGCACCGCCTCGCTGAGCTTCTACATGAAGACCACGCAGAACGGCAGCGCCAACGCCTGGACCGCGCCCGGCATCTTCGGGCGCGACCAGTCGGGCGGTGCCGACGACGTGTTTTGGGGCTGGCTCGACAACACCGGCCGGCTCAACCTGTCGGTGGCCAACGCGGCCACCAACAACCCGGGCACGCGCTCGACCTCGCCGGTCAACGACGGCAACTGGCACCACGTGGTGCTCACGCGCGACGCGGGCTCGGGCGCGCAGACCATGTACATCGACGGCGCCAAGACCAGCTCGAGCGGCCTCACCGGCGTGAAGGGCCTCGCGAACAAGTTCCAGTGGCTGGGTCAGATCCAGGGCAATGCCGACTTCTTCAAGGGCACGCTGGCCGACGTGCGGGTGTTCAACCGCGTGCTCGGCGACGCCGAGGTCGCGACCCTGCGCGGCCAGGCGGTCATCGGCGACCCCGGCATCGGCAGCGGGCCCAAGGTGGTCAACGGCACGCTGAACTTCAACCCGTCCACGCTCGGCAGCGGCGGCGCGCAGTTCCGCTGGAACTTCGGCAACGGCACCGTCACGGCCTTCTCGAGCCAGGCCGGCTACAGCTACACCTACACCACGCCCGGCCACTACACCGTGACCCTGACGGTGAAGGACAGCGCGGGCCGCGAGACCTACTACACCTACAACGTGACCATCATCGCGCCCGTCACCGCGAGCGCGCCGCGGCACACCGGCAACATCGCGGGCGACGCGAACCGGGTCTACGCGGTCAATCCCGACAGCGGCACGGTGGCGGCGATCGACGCCCAGAGCCTGGCCAAGCTGTGGGAGGTGTCGGTGGGCAGCGAGGCCAAGACGCTGGCGCTCGGCCCCGACGGCCGGGTCTGGGTCGCGGTGCAGGGCGAGGACAAGCTGGTCGCGCTCAACGCCGCCGACGGCAGCGTCTCGGTCACCGTGCCCTTCGACTACGGCAGCGGTCCCTACGGCGTGGTCTTCACGCCCGACGGCGCCAAGGGCCTGCTGACGCTGGAGAGCAAGTCGCGCCTCGTGAGCTTCAACCCGTCCACCGGCGCGGTCACGGCCATCCTGCCGCTCGACGGCACGGTGCGCGGCATCGCGGTCACGGGCGATGCGCAGATCGCCTACGTCACGCGCTTCAAGTCGAAGATGACCGGCGGCGAGCTCTACAAGGTCAACCTGGCCTCGATGAGCGCGCTGTCGACCATCGCGCTGCCGGTGGATACCACCACCGTGGACACCGAGGCCGGCGCGCGCGGCGTGGCCAACTACCTGAGCCAGGTCGTGATCTCGCCCGACGGCAAGCGCGCCATCCTGCCCTCGAAGAAGGACAACATCGTGCGCGGCCGCTTCCGCGACGGCCGCGACCTGGTGCACGACCAGACCGTGCGCTCGATCCTGTCGCAGGTCGACCTGCAGTCGGCGGCCCACGTGGCCGGCGAGCAGATCGACTTCGACGACCGCGCGCCGGCGCGCGCCGCGCTGTTCTCGCCCGCGGGCGACTACATCTTCGTGGCGCAGATGGAAGGCAACCGGGTGGCGATCGTCGATCCCTACACGCGCTCGGTGCGCGGCGAGATCGACACCAGCAGCGCGCCGCACGGCCTGTTCCTCGATGCCGCGCGCAAGCGCCTGTTCGTCAACAACTTCCTCGCGCGCTCGGTGTCGGTGCACGACGTGGCGGCGGTGCTGGCCTCGGAGAGCAACGCGGCGGTCTTCGTGCGCAACGTGCAGACCGTGGCGACCGAACCGCTGGCCGCGGCCGCGCTGCGCGGCAAGCAGGTGTTCTACAACGCGGCCGACCGGCGCATGAGCAAGGACAACTACATCTCGTGCGCGAGCTGCCATGCCGATGGCGGCGACGACGGCATGGTGTGGGACTTCACCCAGCGCGGCGAGGGCCTGCGCCGCACCATCAGCCTGCAAGGGCGGCGCGGCACGAGCCACGGCCGGCTGCACTGGAGCGCCAACTTCGACGAGGTGCAGGACTTCGAGAACGACATCCGCAACGAGTTCGGCGGCACCGGCTTCCTGAGCAATGCCGACTACGCGGCCACCTCCAATCCGCTGGGCACGCCCAAGGCCGGACGCAACGCGCAGCTCGACGACCTCGCGGCCTACCTGTCGTCGCTCGACAAGTTCATGCGCAGCCCGGCGCGCACGGCCGACGGCAACCTCAGCGTGGAGGCCGCGCGCGGCCAGACGGTGTTCAACACCGCGCAGTGCGCGACCTGCCACACCGGCGGCACCTTCCGCGACGGCCAGCGCCACGACGTGGGCACGATCCAGCTCTCGTCGGGCAAGGGCGGCAACCAGCCGCTGGCGGGCGTGGGCTTCGACACGCCGACGCTGTCGGGCACCTGGAGCGTGACCTCGTTCTTCCACAACGGCCAGGCCGCCTCGCTGCAGGCGGTGCTCGACAGCGGCCACGGCAACGCCAACGGCCTGCCGCCGGCCGACGTGGTGGCGCTGCGCGAGTACGTGCGCTCGCTCGACACCGCGCCGCCGCTGGTCGCGCGCATCCGCTCCGACGCCAGCAACCTGTGCGTGAACATCAAGGGCGTGTCGACCGCCAGCGGCGCCACCGCGGTGCAGTGGCCCTGCGGCAACGACGCCAACGAGAAGTTCACCGTGACCAGCAGCGGCGGCTACGTGCAGTTCGTGGCGCAGCACAGCGGCCTGTGCCTGGCGCAGAGCGGCAACGCGACCACCAATGCCGCGGTGGTGCAACTGGCCTGCACGGCCGGCAATGCGACGCAGTGGACGGTGGTCGGCTCGACCCTGCGCAACCGCGCCTCCGGATCCTGCCTCGACGTCCCGAACGGATCCACCACGCAGGACACGGCGCTGATCACCTGGACCTGCAACGGGGGCAACAACCAGAACTGGACCCAGCTGCCCTGAGCGGGCGGCCTTGACCGGGGAGGGCGCGCCTGCGGGCGCGCTTTTTTTTGCGTCCGTCGGGCCATGGGCAGGAGCGGGCGCGGGGCGCTGTCACCGGGCCCGGCGCGCTTCGGTCCACACCACGATCAGCAGGCCGGCCAGCACCATCGCGAGCCCCGCGAAGGCCCAGGGGCCCGGGCGCTCGTGCAGCACGACCAGGGCGAGCCCGAAGGCCGTGACGGGCTCGGCCAGTGCCAGCGTGACGCCCGAGGCGCCGGAGATGTGCCGCAGCGCATGGCTGAACAGCAGGTAGGCGATGCCGGTCGACACGAGGCCCAGGTAGGCCACGAGGACCCAGCCCGCGGGCGTGGTCGAGAAGGGGCCGGAGATCAGCAGCGCGGCCGGCATGGCCGCCACGGAGGCCGTCGCGAAGAGCCACAGCGTGACCGTCGCCGGCGGCGACCGGCGCACCAGGCGCTGGCTGACCAGCGTGTAGGTGGCGTAGCAGAGCCCCGAGCCCAGGCACAGCGCCAGGCCGGCGAGATCGACGCGCGAGCCTTCGCCCGATCCCGACATCACCATCAGGCCGCCACCGCCGATCGCGAGCAGGGTGCCCGCCCACCAGGCCGGCGCGGGCGGTGTGCGAGACACGAGCGCCTGCAGCAATCCGGCCCAGGCCGGCCCGCTGCCCACGGCGATCGCGGTGCCGATGGCCACGCCCGTGGCCCTGACGCCCGCGAAGAAGCTCAGGTTGTAGCCGGCCATGCACAGCCCCGCGAGCAGCACCCAGTGCCACGTGGCCGGCGCCATCGACAGCGCGATGGGCTCGCCGCGCTGCCGTCGCCAGCCGATGAAGGCCGCGAAGAACAGCGTGGCGATCGCCATGCGCAGCGTGCCGATCCAGAAGGGGGACGTGTCCAGGGGAGCGAAGCTCTGGGCGGTGCCGGTGGTGCCCCAGAGCGCGGCGGCGGCAAGCACCATGCCGGCGCCGGTGAGGGATGCGTGCTTTGTCATGCGCGCATCCTCCAGCGCCGCGGCCGCGGCAACTGTCGAGAGACTCTCGACCTCGTCAGCCCGCGCGCGCGTGCCGGGCGCCCGA
>NZ_JBZAYE010000193.1:0-11751 GCF_058244205.1 Variovorax sp. 20P10.2.4 | reverse complement strand
GGCGGCCTCAACCGCCCTGGGCGCTGGCGGTGAAGGCCGGACGGACTTCCACGCCGCCGGTGGCGGCGCAGGGCGCGCGCGCGGCCCATTCGAGCGCGGCGTCGAGGTCGGGGACGTCGATCACGAAGTAGCCGCCGAGCTGCTCCTTGGTGTCGGCGAAGGGGCCGTCCTGCACCTGGCGCTTGTCGCCGCGGATGCGCAGGGTGGTGCCGGTCATCGGCGGCATCAGGCCGTGGCCGCCGAGCGCGAGGCCCGACTGGCGCACCGCGTCGGCGTAGGCCACCCAGCTCGCGCGCCGGGCCTGGGCGGACGCATCGTCGCGCTGCTCGAATTCGGCAGGCGTCTGATAGAACAAAAGCATGTACTGCATGGTGCAACTCCGTCATGAAAAGCGGACCGAGCAAGATCGCTCACACCAATGACGGCCGGCCAACCGGCATTTCGACAGCGAGTTGCATATTCTTTTACGACCCGGCCGGCAGCGCAATGCCGGTCGCCCGTAGCTTCAGCCTGGGCGCGATGCGGCCGGCCGAATCGATCTTCGACGCGAAGTTGCTGTTGCTGCTGCGCTTCGGCGCGCTCGGCAGGCTCGTGCCGTGGCACGAGGTCTGCCTGCCGGTGGCGGATGCGGCCTGAGCCGCGTCGCTCGGGTTCAGGCCGCCCGGGCCTGTTCCTTCGGCGCGAACATCGCTTCCAGTTCGCTGCGCAGCTTGAAGGCGTGGGTGCCGGTGTCCATCGCCACGTCGGCCCAGGTCAGGCTCTGGCCCTTGCGCACCGGGCGCACCAGCTTGATGCCGTGCGCCAGCCCCAGCGGCAGGCCGCCGATGCGCAGCGAGCGCTCGGCCGGCAGCAGCTTGCCCCAGACCGTGTAGCCGCCTTCGCCGTCGAGCACTTCGCCGAGCGCGAGGTCGCGCTTGGCGGTGGCGACCACGTCGGCGTTCCAGCAGGTGGCCACGCCCGTCGGTTCGCCGCGCAGCGCCACGCTCGCGACCGACAGGCCGACCTCGAGCCCGATCAGGTGCCAGCGCTTGTAGAGCGTGAAGTAGCGTCCGCTCGGGTCGGTGTGGGCGTTGTATTCCTCGAAGCAGTTCTTGATGTAGTCGGTCTCGGCCTCGACCGTGACCCACACGCCCATGCGGATGTCGTAGGGGATCCTGCGGCCGTCGGCCTCGAGCGAGGAGACCACCTCGACCATGCCCTTGCGCTCGAGCACGCCGCCCTCGCTGCGCGGGCGGGTCACGAACGGGATGTCCTCCACGCTGGCCGGCGGATAGAGCAGGCCGTCGGAGGGCACGCCCAGCCCGGTGGCATTGGCCACGGCCGAGCTCTCGATCGAGGGCTTGGAGCCGTCGAGGAAGCTGTTGAACATCTTCGGGTTGAGCCCGCCGCGCTGCGCCTGCTCGGGCGTGAGGCCGTAGTTGCCCCAGACGGTCTCGGGCGTGGATTCGCTGAAATGCGGCAGCCACTTGTGGCCGCGCCCGGCCGCCACCACCGGAAAGCCGCAGGTGCGGGCCCAGTCCACCAGGTCGCAGATCAGCGCGGGCTGGTCGCCGAAGGCCAGCGAATAGACCACGCCGGCCTGCTGCGCGCGGCGCGCCAGCAGCGGGCCGCAGAAGGCATCGGCCTCGACCGTCACGTTGACCACGTGCTTGCCGTGCGCGAAGGCGTCGAGGCAGTGGTCGACCGCGGCCACGGGGTTGCCGGTGCACTCGACCACGATGTCGATCGAAGGCTCGCGCGTCACGGCCTGCCAGTCCTCGGTGATCCAGGTGGCGCCGGACTTCAGCGCTTCCTGCACCGAAGTCGCGTTGGCGCGCGCGGCCTCCCAGCCCACGCGCTCGAGGTTGGCGCGCGCGGCCGCGGGCGAGAGGTCGGCGATCGCGACCAGCTGCACGCCCGGCGTGCGCGGGATCTGCGCGAGGTACATCGAACCGAACTTGCCGGCGCCGATCAGGCCGATGCGGATCGGGCGGCCTTCGGCGGCGCGCTGCTGGAGTTTCTGGTGGAGGCTCATGGAAGGGGCTTGGTCTCGGTGGTTCTTCTTCGGGGGCTCAGGCGACGGCCTCGAGCGCCTCGGTCGAGGTGCGCAACGCGCTCTCGGGCAGGCCGTTCTTCCACGGCAGGTCGACCGGGTAGGGCTGCAGCAGGCAGTCGTCGGGCAGCATCTCTATCGGCGCGAAGTCGCGGTGCGCGATGTACTCGGGGCGCTTGTGGCGGCGGATGTGGTTGCTGACCGCGCACAGGCTCAGGTACACGGCCACGCGGTTGAACGGCGACAGGTTGCTGCCCGAGGCATGCACCAGGCAGCTGTGGAACAGGATCATCGAGCCGGCCGGCCCCTTGGGCGAGACGATGCCGCCGTCCTTGCCGCCGGCGCGATCCACCAGCTGGCGGATCAGCGCGTTGTCGACCGTCCACAGCGGGTAGCTGGTGGTCGTGAGGTCGTGCTTCGCATCGACCACGCCCTTGCGGTGGCTGCCCGGGATGAACATCAGCGGGCCGTTGTGCTCGTTCACGTCGTCGAGAAAGATCGCGACGTTCATCGCGCGCTCGGTCGGCATCAGGTCGTCGTTGAGCCAGGTGCCGTAGTCCTGGTGCCATTGCCAGACGTCGCCTTCGAAGGCCATCTTGCCGTTGATCTTGAACTGGTGCATGTAGACCTCCTCCTCGAAGAGGTCGCGCACCGGGCCCACCATGCGCGGATGGCGCGCGAGCTTCGCGAAGGGCTCGCTGTAGAGGTGGGCCGCGAAGTTCGTGCGCACCGCGTCCGATCCCTTCTCGCGCACGTTGAAGGCCTCGCGGCGGCCGTAGAGCTCGGGCACCGCGTCGGTCAGCACGCGGGTCTCCTCGGGGGAGAAATGGCCGGGAAAGAACAGGTAGCCGTCGCGCTCGAACTGCGCGCGTTGCTCGGGGGTCAGCTTCATGCGGTGTCTCCTTGGGTCGTGCGGGGGTGGGAAGGGGAAGAGGGGGCCGATGCGGGGGAGGCTGCGCGCGCGAGCTGCGCGGCCAGGCGCCGGCCCAGCGCCTCGCTGGCCTGCGCCACGTGCTCCTCGCTCAGGCGCGCGGCCTGCTCGGCGTCGCCCGCGGCGATGGCAGCCGCGATGGCCTCGTGTTCGTCCCACAGCGACTCGCGCTGCGGCTCGGCCTGCAGCACCGCGCCCATCGCGCGGCGCAGGTGGCGCCAGTGCTGGTCGGCGCTCTGCGCGATCAGCGGGTTGCCCGAGGCCGCGTAGATGGCCTGGTGGAAGGCCATGTCGGCATCGATCATGGCCTCGACGTTGCGCCCGCGCGCGGCGCGGCGTCCGCGCTCCATCAGCTTGGGATCGATGCGAAAGCGCTCGGCCGCCGCGAGCCGCGCGGCCAGCACGTCGAGCGCGCCGCGCACCTGGTAGACCTTGCGCATCCAGTCGGGGTCGAGCGGCGCCACCAGCACGCCGCGGCCCGGCGCGTCGTGCACGAAGCCGTCCTTCTTGAGCAGCCGCAGCGCCTGCAGCACCGGCTGGCGCGACACCGAAAGCCGCTGCGCGATGTCCTCCTGCGTGAGCCGCTCGCCGGGCGCGAGCTCGCCGCTGCTGATCGCGCCGAGCAGGGCGCGGTAGACCTGGTCGACGAGGTCGGGCGCGACCTCGATGCTGACGAGCTGGGCGGGCATGGAAGGACTCCGTTTCTGAACTCTGTATACAGAGTACGAAATCCGGAGCGGCTGCGCAGCTAGGGTTTTCACCGGAACGGCCGGCAGCGTTCGCAATGCTCGCGTAACGCCGGGCCAGACAATCCGGCCCGGTTCCGCCCCGGTTCCGGCCGGCCTTTCTTTCTTTTCAGGTCAGCTTTTCGTGACGTTCCGGGTGTACAACCCTCGCCCAATGCAAAACCAAGAAAACAACGCACCGCAGGATCCTCCCCCCCGCCGCTGGCTGGCCGACCCGGTGCGCAGGCGCGCTGGCTGGCCCCGCCAGGGCGCCGTTCTCGGGGCTGCCCTGCTGCTGAGCGCCTGCACGCTCGGCCCCGACTTCAAGACACCGGGCCTGCCGGCCGCCGCGCAGGGCGCCGACTACACGCCCTCGCCGATGCCGGCGCGCACGGCGCAGGCGCCGGTTCCGGGTGGGCAGTCGCAGCAACTGCTGCCGGGCCGGGACATCCCCGCGCAGTGGTGGGCCGTGTTCCGTTCCGAGCCGCTCGACCGCCTGATCCGCGACGCGCTCGCGCAGAGCCCCACGCTGGCCTCGGCCCAGGCCACCTTGCGCGAGGCGCAGGCCAACTACGAGGCGCAGTCGGGCAGCCTGCTGTGGCCGCAGGTCAACGGCACGTTGGGCGGCACGCGCCAGCGCGCCTCGCAGGTGACGACGCAGGTGCCGGGCGGCCAGCTGCTCACGCTCTACAACGCGCAGGTCAACGTCAGCTATGCGCTCGACGTCTTCGGCGGCAACCGCCGCGCGCTCGAGGGCGCGCAGGCCACGCTCGAGGCGCAGCGCTACCAGGTCGAGGCGGTCTACCTGACGCTGACCGGCAACCTCGTGACCACCGCGATCCGCGAGGCCGCGCTGCGCGCGCAGCTGCAGGCCACGCGCGAGGTGCTGCAGGCGCAGCAGCAGCAGCTCGACGTGATCGAAAAGCAGTTCGACACCGGCGCGATCCCCAAGTCGACCGTGCTGCAGCAGCGCACCCAGCTCGCGCAGACGCTGGCCACCGTGCCGGCGATCGAGAAGTCGCTCGCGCAGACGCGCCACCAGCTCGCGGTCTACGCGGGCCGGCTGCCGAGCGAGGCCGGCCTGCCCGAATTCGATCTCGCGAGCCTGAGCCTGCCCGCCGATCTGCCGCTGTCGCTGCCCTCCGAGCTCGCGCGCCAGCGGCCCGACGTGCGCGCCAGCGAGGCCCGGCTGCACGCGGCCAGCGCCGAGATCGGCGTGGCCACCGCCAACCTCTATCCGAAGTTCAACCTGACCGGCAGCTACGGCAGCAGCGCCACGCGCACGCGGGAGCTGTTCCGCTCGGCCAGCGATTTCTGGAGCGTGGGCGCGGCGCTCGCGCAGCCGATCTTCGACGGCGGCTCGCTGCGCGCGCAGAAGCGCGCGGCGGTCGCGGCCTACGACGCGGCGGCGGGGCAGTACCGCGACACCGTGCTCGGTGCCTTCCAGAACGTGGCCGATGCCCTGCGCGCGCTCGAGATCGACGCCACCGCGCTGCAGACCCAGGCCACGGCCGAGTCGCTCGCGCGGCAGTCGCTCGACCTGACGACGACGCAGTTCCGCGCCGGCGCCGTCAGCTACGTGCAATTGCTGACCGCGCAGCAGGCCTGGCTGCAGACGCACACCGCGCTGGTGCAGGCCCAGGCCGCGCGCTATGCCGACACGGCGGCCCTGTTCCAGGCGCTGGGCGGCGGCTGGTGGAACCGCGGCGAACTCGCCGACGCCACCATCGCCCCGGCCGCCGACGCCACGCCCGCAGCCGCGCCGGCGCAGAACTGAACCCCGCCGCGGCACGACCTCATCCTGCCGCGGCACCTCACCCCCTCATCCATAACTCGAAGAGAAGCCTACCCATGACCCGGAGAATGATCATCATGATCGGCTGCGTGCTGCTGCTGGTCGCCGCCCTGGCGCTCGGCAAGTTCCTGCAGATCCGCGCGTTGATTGCCGCCGTGCCCAAGCCGGGCCCGCAGACCGTGTCGACGGTCGAGGTGCAGAAGCTGCAGTGGCAATCGCAGTTCTCCGCGGTCGGCACGCTGAACCCGGTGCGCGGCGCCGACCTCAGCACCGAGGTGGCCGGGCTGGTGCGCCAGGTGCACTTCAAGTCCGGGCAGGACGTGAAGGCCGGCGCGCTGCTGGTCGAGCTCAACGCCGACTCCGATATCGCGCTGCTGCATGCCGCCGAAGCCGCCGCCGCGCAGGCCGCCACCGTGCTCAAGCGCGACCAGGCGCAGCTCGCGGTGCAGGCCGTGAGCCAGGCGCAGATCGATGCCGACACCAACGACCTCAAGGCCAAGCGCGCGCAGGTCGAGCAGCAGGCCGCCGTGGTGGCGAAGAAGTCGATCCGCGCGCCGTTCGCGGGCCGCCTGGGCATCACCACGCTGAACCCGGGCCAGTACGTGAACGCGGGCGACAAGCTGGTCACCTTGCAGACGCTGGACCCGATCTACGTCGACTTCACGCTGCCGCAGCAGCAGCTCGCTGGCCTCGCTGTCGGCCAGATGGTGAACCTCGGGGTCGATGCCTTCACCGGCCAGGCCTTCAGCGGAAAGATCAACGCGATCAGCCCCAAGGTGGACGCCACCACGCGCAACGTGCAGGTGCAGGCGACGGTCTCGAACCCGAAGCAGCAACTGCTGCCGGGCATGTTCGCCACCGTGAAGATCGACATCGGCGGTGCGCGCGAACAGCTCACGCTGCCGTCCACCGCCGTCACCTACAACCCCTACGGCTCGACGGTGTTCGTCGTGAAGACGGCCGATGCCTTCAAGGCCGCGACCGCGCCCGCCGCCTCGGCATCGGGTGCCGCACCGGCCGCGCCGGCGGCAGCGGCCAACGCCAATGCGCCGAGCGGACAGCAGCTCGTCGCGCAGCAGGTCTTCGTCGAGACCGGTCCGACGCGCGGCGACCAGATCGCCATCGTCAAGGGCCTGGAGGCCGGCCAGGTGGTGGTGAGCAGCGGACAGAACAAGCTGAAGAACGGCACGCCGGTCACGGTCGACAACAGCGTCCAGCCGACCAACAGCCCGAACCCGACGCCGCAGGAAAAATGAGGTCGCACGCATGAACTTCACCGACATCTTCATCCGCCGGCCCGTGCTGGCGATGGTGGTGAGCCTGCTGATCGTGGTGCTGGGGCTGCGCGCGCTGTCCGGCCTGCCGGTCAACCAGTACCCGAAGACCGAGAACGGCGTGGTCACCATCAGCACCGCCTACTACGGTGCCGACGCCGCCACGGTCGCGGGCTTCATCACGCAGCCGCTCGAGGCCGCCGTGTCGCAGGCCCAGGGCATCGACTACCTGTCGTCCTCGAGCAGCCTGGGCGTGTCGACCATCACCGCCACCCTGCGGCTGAACTACGACTCGAACCGCGCGCTGACCGAGATCAACACCCAGGTCAACTCGGTGCGCAACCAGCTGCCGCCGCAGGCGCAGCAGCCGGTGCTGACCGTGGCCACCGGCCAGACCACCGATGCCATGTACATCGGCTTCTACAGCGACACGCTGCCCAACAACAACGTCACCGACTTCCTGGTGCGCGTGGTGCAGCCCAAGCTCAATGCCATTCCCGGCGTGCAGACCGCCGAGATCCTGGGCGCGCGCACCTTCGCGCTGCGCGCCTGGCTCGACGCGCAGAAGATGGCCGCCTACGGCGTGACCGCCACCGACGTGAGCGCCGCGCTGGCCGCCAACAACTACCTCGCCGCCGTCGGCCAGAGCAAGGGCCAGATGGTGAGCGTGCCGCTCACCGCGGGCACCTCGCTGCACAGCGTGGACGAGTTCAAGCAGCTGTCCATCAAGAGCAGCAACGGCGCCATCGTGCGGCTGCAGGACGTGGCCAACGTGACGCTGGGTTCCGAGAACTACGACTTCAACGTCGCCTTCAACGGCGTGCGCTCGGTGTTCATCGGCATCAAGGTCGCGCCCGAGGCCAACATCCTCGACGTGGCCAAGCAGGTGCGCACCACCTTCCCCGAGCTGCAGGCCCAGCTGCCCAGCGGGCTGACCGGCAAGATCGTCTACGACTCGACCGACTTCATCAACACCTCGATCAGCGAGGTGATCAAGACGCTGGTCGAGGCGCTGCTGATCGTGACGGTGGTGATCTACCTGTTCCTGGGCAGCCTGCGCGCGGTGCTGGTGCCGGTGATCGCGATGCCGCTGTCGCTGATCGGCACCTTCTTCGTGATGCTGGTGCTCGGCTACTCGATCAACCTGCTCACCTTGCTGGCGCTGGTGCTGGCGATCGGGCTGGTGGTGGACGACGCCATCATCGTGGTGGAGAACGTCGACCGCCACATGCGCGAGGGCAAGACGCCGATGCAGGCCGCGCTGCTCGCGGCGCGCGAACTCGGCGGGCCCATCCTCGCGATGACCGTGGTGCTGGTGGCGGTGTACGTGCCCATCGGCTTCCAGGGCGGGCTGACCGGCTCGCTGTTCACCGAGTTCGCGTTCACGCTCGCGGGCGCCGTGGTGGTGTCGGGCGTGGTGGCGCTCACGCTGTCGCCGATGATGTGCTCGCGCATCTTCAAGCCCGAGCAGGACAGCGGCAAGTTCGCGTCGAAGATCGAGCACGTCTTCGAGCGCGTGCACCACCGCTACGAGCTGATCCTGCGCGGCGTGCTGCGCACCTGGCCGGTGATGATCGTGATGGGGGTGATCCTCATCGGCCTCTTGTTCGTGATGTTCAAGATGTCGAAGTCCGAGCTGGCGCCCGAGGAGGACCAGGGCATCGTGCTGTCGCAGGTGGTGGGCGCGCCCACGGCCACCATCACGCAGATGCAGACCTATGCCGACCAGATCTTCAAGGTCGCGCACGACACGCCCGAGTACGCGCAGTTGTTCCAGCTGACCGGCGTGCCGAGCACCAACGCGGGCATCGCCGGCGTGCTGCTCAAGCCCTGGGACGAACGCACGCGCAGCGCGCACGACATCCAGGCCGATCTGCAGCGGCGCTGGAACGGCATTGCCGGCGCCAAGGTGGTGGCCTTCCAGTTCCCGGCGCTGCCGGGCGCCTCGGGGCTGCCGGTGCAGTTCGTGATCAAGACCACCGAGCCGTTCGAGAACCTCAACACGCTCGCGCAGCAGATCATGGACAAGGCGCGCGCCGAAGGAAAGTTCTACTACATCGACGCCGACCTGAAGATCGACCTGCCGCAGGCCACCGTGGTGGTCGACCGCGACAAGATCGCCTCGCTCGGCATCACGCAGCAGGACGTGGGCAACGCGCTGGGCGCGGCGCTTGGCGGCGGCTACGTCAACTACTTTTCGATCTCGGGCCGCTCCTACAAGGTGATCCCGCAGGTGCAGCAGGTCGACCGGCTCAACCCCTCGGACGTGCTGAACTTCTACATCAAGACGCCCAACGGCGTGGTGCCGGCCAGCACGGTCGCGAGCCTGAAGTACAGCGTGCAGCCCGAGACGGTGAACCACTTCCAGCAACTCAACTCGGTGACCATCCAGGGCGTGCCCAGCGGCACGCAGGGCGAGACGCTCGAGTACCTGCGCGGCGTGGTGCAGCAGCTCGCGCCCAGCGGCTACACGGTCGACTACGCGGGCCAGTCGCGCCAGTTCGTGCAGGAGTCGGGCAACTTCGCGATCACCTTCGTGTTCGCGCTGATCATCGTGTTCCTGGCGCTGGCGGCGCAGTTCGAGAGCTTCCGCGACCCGATCGTGATCCTGGTGTCGGTGCCGCTGGCATTGTTCGGCGCCATGATCTTCATCTTCTGGGGCTTCGCCTCGATGAACATCTACACGCAGGTCGGACTGGTCACGCTGATGGGCCTGATCAGCAAGCACGGCATCCTGATCGTCGAGGTGGCGAACCGGCTGCAGAAGCAGGGCCTGAGCAAGCTCGACGCCATCGTCGAGGCCTCGGGCACGCGGCTGCGCCCGATCCTGATGACGACGGCCGCCATGGTGTTCGGCGTGCTGCCGCTGGTCATCGCCTCGGGCGCCGGCGCCGCCGGCCGCCAGGCGATGGGCATCGTGATCTTCAGCGGGCTGTCGATCGGCACGCTGTTCACGCTGTTCGTGGTGCCGGCGATGTACCTGTTCATCGCGGCGCGGCACGAGAAGGAAGAAACGAGCCAGGCCGACGTCGTCGCACCGCGGGGGCAGGTGGCACCCGAGGCCTGAGCCGGCGCCCCTGCGATGAAGCGCCCGCGGTCGTGACGGCCGCGGGTTTCTTTTTTTGGGGCCTGCCTTCCCGCCTCCGGCGGCCTTGCCCGCGCGCTTTCAACTGCGCGACACTAGGCCCATGCAACTCCCCACCTACGACGACGTCACCGCCGCGGCCGCGCGGCTCGAAGGCCATGCCCACCGCACGCCGGTGCTGCGCTCCAGCACCGCCGATGCCCGCTGGGGCGCCCAGTTCTTCTTCAAGTGCGAGAACTTCCAGCGCATGGGCGCGTTCAAGTTCCGCGGCGCCTTCAATGCCCTGTCGAAGTTCGACGCCGAGCAGCGCAAGGGCGGCGTGATCGCCTTCTCGTCGGGCAACCATGCGCAGGCGATCGCACTCGCCGCGCGTCTGTTGGCCATGCCCGCGGTGATCGTGATGCCCAAGGACGCGCCGGCCGCCAAGCTCGCGGCCACGCGTGGCTACGGCGCCGAGGTGGTGCAGTACGACCGCTTCACCGAGGACCGCGAGGCGCTGACGCGCCGGCTCGCCACCGAGCGCGGCATGACGCTGATCCCGCCCTACGACCATCCCGACGTGCTCAGCGGCCAGGGCACCGCCGTGAAGGAACTGATCGAGGAGACCGGCCCGCTCGACCACCTGTTCGTCTGCCTCGGCGGCGGCGGGCTGCTGTCGGGCTCGGCCCTGTCGGCGCGCGCTCTCGCGCCCGGCTGCAAGGTCTACGGTGTCGAGCCCGAGGCCGGCAACGACGGCCAGCAGTCGTTCCGCGCGGGCCGCATCGTGCACATCGACACGCCCAAGACCATCGCCGACGGCGCACAGACGCAGCACCTGGGCGAATACACCTTCGGCATCATCCGGCGCGACGTCGACGACATCTTCACGGTGAGCGATGCGCAACTGGTGGAGGCGATGCGCTTCTTCGCCGAGCGCATGAAGATGGTGGTCGAGCCCACCGGCTGCCTCGCGTTCGCGGCCGCCTGCGCGGCGGGTCCGCTGATCGCGGGCCAGCGCGTGGGCGTGCTGATCAGCGGCGGCAACGTGGACCTCGGGCGCTACGCGGCGCTGCTCGGCGGCACGGCCTAGGGTCGTTGCCAGACGATGCGGCGCGCATTCTCGCCGCATTCGAGCAACTGCCGGTAGGCCGGCGCATCGAAGCCCGGCAGTTCGAACAGCCAGGCCTCGAAGCGCGCGAAGCCGCCGGCCAGCGTGGTGACCGCCATCAGCGGCTGCGCGCCGTCGCGCCGCGCGCAGGGCTCGATCCACACGCGCGGCAGGCCCTCGGCCATGGTCTGCGAGCGCACCGCGATCGCATCGATGGCCGCGAGCTCGACACGGGTCTGCACGCTGCCCTGGCGCACCAGCATCAGCGCGTCGCTGCCGAGCGCGATGCGCGCGCCGTCATAGGGCGATTGCAACGGAGCGGCCGGACCCTTGCCGCGCAGCGCGCCACGCGCCTGCTGGAACGCGCGCAGCGAGCGGCTGCCGAAGATGTAGGCCGTGCCCACCGCATAGAAGACGGCCTGGAAGCCGATGAAGGCGATCGTCGCCGGGCCCACACCGTTGGCGTTGCGCGTGGAAATCAAGGTCCAGAGCGCGAAGCCGCTGGCGATGGCCGCGACCGCGCTGATCGCGCCCCAGAGCCAGGCCGCCGCGCGGCTGCCGCGCAGCGCGGCCAGGAACACCAGCGCATAGACGGCCAGCCGGATGCCGATCATCGAACTGGGCCGCGCGGCCACTTGCCACAGCTCGGTGGCGACGTAGATCGCCGCGATCGCGGCCAGCGGCCAGGGCGCGCGCACCGTTCAGCCGACGCGGATGCCCGCGGCCGTGAGGTGCAGCAGCCGGTCGGCGCGCGCGGCCGCGCTCTCCGAATGCGTGACCAGCACCAGCGAGGCGCCATGCTCGCGCGTCTGCGCGATCAGC
>NZ_JBZAYE010000192.1:0-11782 GCF_058244205.1 Variovorax sp. 20P10.2.4 | reverse complement strand
TTCCGCAACCGCACCCAGGTCGCGCACCGCGAGCGCGACATCAGCGAGCGCTACCTGCTGCAGGTGCGCGATGCGCAGGGCAGCGTCGTGCCCGATGCCGAGGTCGCCGTGCAGGCCGCGAACGGCGCCGCGATGTGGGCCCGCACCGACGCGGGCGGACGCGCCTGGCTGCATCCCAAGGCCTTCGATGCCGAGCCGAGCCCGGTCTATGAAGTGACCGTGCGCAAGAACGGCCGCCAGGCGACCTCGTTCCTGCGCCGTGGCCAGAAGAATGCGGTCGACGTGGTGCTCGAGCGCCCCGGCGCCCGCCCCGCGCGCGCGCAGCTCGACCTGGTGTTCCTGATCGACGCCACCGGCTCGATGGGCGACGAGATCGCCCGCCTGCGCAGCACGCTGCGCGACATCGCCGACCAGGTCGCACGCCTGCCGAGCCGTCCCGACACCTGCTTCGGCCTCGTCGCCTACCGCGACCTCAGCGACGAGTTCGTGGTGCGCCGGCACGACTTCACCAACGACCTCGATGCCTTCCAGGGCGCGCTCGACGCGCTGCAGGCCGCGGGTGGCGGCGACTATCCCGAGGCGATGAACGAGGCCCTGCACGAGACGGTGCAGCGCCTAAGCTGGCGCGGCGACGACACCACGCGGCTCGTCATGCTGCTGGCCGACGCGCCGCCGCACCTGGACTACCCCGGTCCGCAGTACGACGACAGCATGGCCGCCGCGCTCGGCAAGGGCATCAAGGTGCTGAGCGTGGGCGCCTCGGGGCTCGACAAGCAGGGCGAATACATCCAGCGCCAGATCGCGCAATACACCGGCGGGCGCTTCGTGTTCCTGACCTACCGGAACGCCGCCGACCCCGCGAGCGGCCCGGGCACGCAGACCGTGCACGACGTGGGCAACTACTCGGTGCAGACGCTCGACAAGCTGGTGGTGCGGCTGGTGTCCGAGGAACTCGGCAAGCTGCCGGGCGCGCAAGCTTCGCGCGGTGGTTGAACTGTGCCAAAAGCCTGGGCTATAATCGCGGGCTCGGCTCTTTAGCTCAGTCGGTTAGAGCGATGGAATCATAATCCACAGGTCCGCGGTTCGAGTCCGTGAAGAGCCACCACACAAAAGAGAAGCCCGCTGTCCATCGGACAGCGGGCTTTTTCTTTGGTCCTGCCGCTGGCTTGCACCAGCGACTGGTCTGCACATCAGTTCACATCGGGACTGCGCTTGGGCACATCGTTGAGCACGGGAGCCTTCCGCTCGCCCGGCCGAGTCCCCGGATGACGCGCGGCCCTCGACGCATGGGCCGCCAGCGCCTCATTGACCGCGCGCGGCGACAGCAGCTGCACCTTGCGGCAGTTGCTGCACTGGTAGGCGCGCAGCCAGGGAAAGAACCGCATCCAGGTGCTGCGCTCGATCCGGTTCAGATGGGTCACGCTGCATTGACAGCAGGTAAAAACCGACATTGTGTTGATACCTGAGTATTAATGGTGAACCCTTATTATTGCGCTCCAATGTGACAAAAGTCACGGTGCGAATGCCATCAAGACGTAAAGTCTGTTTCGTGACGCTCGAGTCTCTTTTCGAGCGTCCAGTCTGCGCGGCAGGTGCGCGCAGCAGCTCTGGAGACGTGAAATGCCCATGGACTTTCTTCGCCGCATCGAAGACGCCTCGTTCCCGCTGGTCATCGCCGACGAAAAGGACGTCCGCAGCGCGATCGTTCTGGAAGCCGCCGGGATGATCAAGGCGCAGTTGCCGAACCCGGAGCGACCGGACGCCCGCCCGGCGGTGATCTTTGCCATCACGCCGCTGGGCCGTCGACGCCTCAACGAGGGTGCCGCCCCACCCTGAGCGCGGCGCACCGCCTCACCACGCCACCGTGCGCCCCCGGTAGTCGAGGTATTCGAGCCCGGGCCGCCCACGCTTCGCGAGCATCACCTCGACCAGGCTCGGCACGCTCTGCTCGATCGTCAGCCGGCCCTCGGGCCCGCCCAGCTCGGTGCGCACCCAGCCGGGCGCCATCGCCAGCAGGGCACGCGGCGTTCCGGCCTGGCGCGCGGCAAAGCTGCGCAGCAACTGGTTCAGCGCCGCCTTGCTGCCGCGATAGACCTCGCGCTGGCCCGTCTCGTTGTCGGCGATGCTGCCCTGTCCCGACGACATGACGCCGATCAGGCCGTCCGACGGGACATTGCCCGCGAGGCTTTCCACCACCCGCATCGGGCTCAGCGCATTGGCGACCATGAGGTTCACGAAGTCCTCGGTCGAGACCTCGCCGATGGTCTGGGTCGGATCGGGGTTGGTGGTGCCGGCATTGACGAACAGGATGTCGAACCGGCGGCCCGCCAGCCGCTCGCGCAGGGCCCAGATCTGCCCGGGGTGCGTGATGTCGAGCGACTCGATCTCCACGCGGCCGGGATGCGCGTCGGCCAGGTCGTGCAGCAGGGTGCGGGCCGTTCCGCGGACCGTGCCCATGACCTTCCAGCCCTTGTTCAGGAATTCGGCCGCGATGGCATGGCCGAGACCGCGCGAGGCGCCGACGACGAGGATGTTGTGTTGCGGATGGGACATGAGGCGTGCTCCTTTTCTTCGGGACTGCGATGCCACGAATTCTGGGCACGCCCTCTTCCTTGCACCAGACGCCTGGCCTGCAACCAACGATTGCATTGAACGCCACGCCTGGCCACTCCTGCCCTATGCTGGCGCCATGCCCCGCGTCGACCTCAACCTGCTGCCCGCCCTCGATGCCCTGCTGACCGAGGGCAGCGTGACCGGCGCCGCGCGGCGGCTCGGGCTCAGCGTGTCCGCCATGAGCCGCACGCTCATGCGCCTGCGCGAGGCCACGGGCGACCGGCTCCTGCTGCAGGCCGGCCGCGGCCTGGTGCTCACGCCCTATGCGATGCAGCTGCGCGAACGCATCCCGGCGCTGGCGCGCGAGGCGCAGGCCGCGCTGGCCCCGGCCGACCATGCGCTGCAGATCGCCACGCTCGACCAGTGCTTCACGCTGCGCGCCGGCGAGGGCTTCATCGACCTGCTCGCCGCGCCCCTGCTGGCGCGGATCCGCCAGGCCGCGCCGCAGGTGCGGCTGCGCTTCGTGCCCAAGCCCGACTGGGACGCCCGGCCGCTGCGCGAGGGCGGGATCGACCTGGAGATCGGCACCCTCAGGACCACGGCGCCCGAACTGCGCACGCGCCGGCTGTTCCGCGACCGCTACGTGGGCGTGTGCCGCAGCGGCCATCCGCTGCTCGACGAGACGGAGATCGCCGCCGAACGCTATGCGGCCTGCGGCCACGTGGTCGCCTCGCGCGCCGGCGAGATGGACCACCCGGTCGACGAAGCGCTGGCCGCGCGGGGCCTGTCACGGCAGGTGGCGATGGTGGTGCCGGCCTACACCCACGCGATGCAGGTCGCGCGGCAGTCGGACCTGCTGGCCGTCATCCCGCACTCCTGCCTCGGCAATCGGTTCACGCCCGGCCATGCTGCGGCCCTGGGCCTGCGGCACTTCGAGCTGCCCGTGCCCACGCCGCCCTTCAACGTCTCGGCGATCTGGCATCCGCGGCTCGACCAGGAGGCCTCGCATCGCTGGCTGCGCGGCGAGGTGCTGGCGCTGTGCGAAGCCGCCTATCCCTGAGCGGCCAGCGGCTCAGGCCGCCACGGCCTCGCGCGCCGGCGCGACCTTCGACGGCACCGGCATGTGCGCCGACCACTCGATGATCTCGAGCCGCCCGTCCGCATGCTCGGCCAGCGCCGTGAGGCTCTCGACCCAGTCGCCGTCGTTGCAGTAGAGGATGCCGTCGATGTCGCGCATCTCGGCATGGTGGATGTGGCCGCAGACCACGCCCTGCGCGCCGCGGTTGCGGGCCTCGCGGGCCACGGCGTTCTCGAAGTCGCCGACGTAGCTCACGGCGCGCTTGACCTTGCCCTTGAGGTACTTCGACAGCGACCAGTACGGCAGCCCCAGCCGCGCGCGCAGCGAGTTGAGGTGGCGGTTGAGCTTGAGCGTGAATTCGTAGAGCGAGTCGCCCACGTAGGCCAGCCACTTGGCGCACTGGATCACGCCGTCGAACAGGTCGCCGTGGATGATCCAGAGCTTGCGGCCGTCGGCGGTCTCGTGGATCCATTCCTCGGCGACGTCGATGCCGCCGAAGTTGTGGTTCAGGTACTTGCGCGCGAACTCGTCGTGGTTGCCCGGGATGAAGATCACGCGCGTGCCCTTGCGCGCCTTGCGCAGCAGCTTCTGGATCACGTCGTTGTGCGCCTGCGGCCAGTACCAGTGCCGCTTGAGCTGCCAGCCGTCGATGATGTCGCCGACCAGGAACAGGGTCTCGCACTCGGTGTGCTTGAGGAAGTCGAGCAACGCCCGCGCCTGGCAGCCCGGCGTTCCGAGGTGCAGGTCGGAGATCCACAGCGTTCGAAACCGCTGCATCGGCCGCGAAACGTCCTCGTCCTCCGCCTCGGGGGGGCGGGCATCGGTGTCGCGCCATGCGCGCAGAAAAGCATCGTCGCGTTGCATGGACCGATAGGTTGGCTGTCTTGCGTGACCTGGCCATGGCAAGTGCGTGACATCCCGATGACGTCCCCACGCGCGCGCGGCCCACAATCGCGCGATGCGCCCTGGCCAGATCATCGTCCTCGCGACCCCCGTCTTCTTCCTGCTGATCGCGATCGAGTTCGCGGTCGGCCGCGTGCGCGCGCGCCGCGGCACGGGTCAGGACACCTACCGCCTCGCCGACGCGGTCAACAGCATCGGCCTGGGCATGCTGAGCCAGATCAGCGCGGTGCTCACCGGCCTGCTGCGCATCGGCATCTACACCGCGGTGTACTCGGCCGTGGCGCTGTTCCCCGACACCGACTTCTGGACCACCTGGTACGGCTGGCTGCTGGCGCTGGTGTTCTACGACTTCTGCTACTACTGGCTGCACCGCATGGGCCACGAGTCGGCCGTGCTGTGGGCCGCGCACGTGGTGCACCACCAGAGCCAGCACTACAACCTGTCGACCGCGCTGCGCCAGACCTCGAGCGGCGCGCTGCTGGGCTGGATCTTCTACCTGCCGATGGCGGCCGCGGGCGTGCCGCCACTGGTGTTCGCCGTGGTGTCGCTGGTTGACCTGCTCTACCAGTTCTGGGTCCACACCGAGCAGGTCGGCAAGCTCGGCTGGTTCGACCGCTGGTTCTGCTCGCCCTCGAACCACCGCGTGCACCACGCGGTCAACGACCGCTACCTCGACCGCAACTACGGCGGCATCCTGATCGTCTGGGACCGGCTGTTCGGCAGCTTCAAGGAAGAGGACGAGCGCTGCGTCTACGGCACGCGCAGCCCGCTCGCGAGCTGGGACCCGCTGTGGGCCAACGCCGAGGTCTACTGGGGCCTGGCCAAGGATTCGTGGCATGCGCGCAGCTGGGGCGACAAGCTGCGCGTGTGGCTCAAGCCGCCGGGCTGGCGGCCGGCCGACGTGGCGGCGCGCTTTCCGAAGCCGGCCTTCGACATCGCGCAAGTGCGGCGCTACGAGCCCGAAGTGGGCCGCGGCGCGCAATGGTTCGCGGGCGTGCAGTTCCTGCTGCTGCTCGCGGCCGTGGCGGTGTTCCTCTGGTTCTCCGACGGCATGCCGCTCTCGCGCTCGAGCGTGTGGCTGGCCGCGCTCACCGCCGCGCTGTGGGCCATCGGCGGCGTGCTGCAGGGGCGGCTCTCGATCGCCGAGGCCCTGCTGGTGGAAGCCGCGGCGCTGGCGACCGCGAGCGCCGCGCTCGGCCTGCCATTGCTGCACCACGCGACCAAGCCGCTGGCGCTCGCGATCGCGGTCTTCATCGCCGCGCGGCGCGCGCTGGCGCGGCCCGGCGGCATGACGCGCTTCGACCTGCTGCTGGTCGCGGGCCTGGTCGGCTCGCTCGCGGGCGACGTGCTGCTGATGGGCCCGGCCTCGCTGTTCGTGCCCGGCCTCGTGTGCTTCCTGCTCGCGCACCTGGCCTACATCGGCGTGTTTCGCCTCGGCGTGGGCTTCTTCCCGCGGCCCGCGGCGCTGGCGGTCACGCTGGCGATCGGCGCGGCGATGTATGCCTTCCTGTGGCAGGGCGGGCTGCCGGCCGCGCTGCGCATCCCGGTCGCGCTCTACGTACTGGTGATCGCCTGCATGGCGGCCCAGGCGCTGGGCCGGGCCTTCGTACTGCGCGAGGCTGCCGCGGGCTGGGTGGCGGCGGGCGCCTGCTGCTTCATGCTGAGCGACGCGCTGCTCGCGACCAACCGCTTCGTGGCGCCGCTGCCGCTGGCGCAGCTGTGGGTGCTCGCGACCTACTACGTGGCGCAGACGCTGATCGTGCGGCACGCGCGGACGCCGGGCTGACGCCGTGCGCCAGCGGTCGCGTCAGTCGTGGCAGCGCTGGATCTCGACCGTCGAGTGACGGATCTCCTCGTGCATCGAGAAGCAGGCCCGCACCTGGTCGGCCGTGAGCGTGGCCGAATGGGTCACCACCGTGAGCGCGCAGGCATAGGCCTCGCGGCCCACGCGCCACACGTGCAGGTCGGCCACGCGCGTGAGCGAATCGGCCAGGCCGGCCTCGATGCCCTCGCGGATCTCCTCGGCCACCGGGTGGTCCATCTCGCGGTCGAGCAGCACCTTGCCGGTTTCCTTCAGCAGCCCCTTGGCCCAGACCGCGACCAGCACCGCGCCGACGATGCCCATCGCCGGGTCGAGCCAGGCCCAGCCGTAGAACCACCCGCCCAGCAGCGCCGCGATCGCGAGCACCGAGGTCGCGGCATCGGCCACGACATGGATGTAGGCCGAGCGCAGGTTCAGGTCGTGGCCGTGCTCGCCGTGCGCGTGGCGATGGTCGTGATCGTGGTCGTGCGCATGCCCGTGGTCGTGGCCAGGGTGGTGGTGCGCCCCGCCCAGCAGCCGCGCGCAGACCAGGTTGACCACCAGCCCCAGCACCGCCACCGAGATCGCCTCGGGATAGTGGATCGCCGAGGGCGACCACAGCCGCTCGAGCGAGCCCACCACCATCAGCGCCGCGATGCCCAGCAGCACCAGCGCGCTCGCGAAGCCGCCGAGCACCTCGATCTTCCAGGTGCCGAAGGCGAAGCGCGGGTCGCGCGCATAGCGCCGCGCGGCCGCATAGGCGAAGGCGCTGAGGCCGATGGCCAGCGCGTGCGAGCTCATGTGCCAGCCGTCGGCCAGCAGCGCCATCGAGTTGAACCACCAGCCGGCGCCGATCTCGATCGCCATCATCGCGGCGGTGATCCACATCACGAGCCGCGTGCTGCGCTCGGCGCGTTCGTTGTCGCTGCCGAAGTGGTGCTCGTGCTGCCAGGCGCTCAGGTCATGGGTGTGCATGGTGAAAAGTCTCTCAGCTGCCGAACAGGTCCTGGCCCTCGGCGCGGCTCGATGGCGGCGTCACGCCGAGGTGGCGGTAGGCCGCCAGCGTGGCGATGCGCCCGCGCGGCGTGCGCTGCAGGTAGCCCTGCTGGATCAGGTAGGGCTCGATCACGTCCTCGATGGTGTCGCGCTCCTCGCCGATGCTGGCCGCGACGTTGTCGAGTCCCACCGGGCCGCCGTCGAAGCGGTGCACCACGGCCTCGAGCAGCTTACGGTCCATCAGGTCGAAGCCCTGCGGGTCGACGTCGAGCATGGCCAGCGCCTTGTGCGCGATCTCCTCGGTGATGCGGCCGTCGCCCTTGACCTCGGCGTAGTCGCGCACGCGGCGCAGCAGCCGGTTGGCGATGCGCGGCGTGCCGCGCGAGCGGCGCGCGATCTCGAAGCCGCCGGTCTCGTCGGTCTCGACCTTGAGCAGGCCGGCGCTGCGGCGCACGATCAGCGCGAGCTCCTCGGGCGTGTAGAACTCCAGCCGCGCGACGATGCCGAAGCGGTCGCGCAGCGGGTTGGTGAGCATGCCCGCGCGCGTGGTGGCGCCCACCAGCGTGAAGGGCTGCAGGTCGAGCTTGATGCTGCGCGCGGCCGGGCCCTCGCCGATCATGATGTCGATCTGGTAGTCCTCGAGCGCCGGGTAGAGAATTTCCTCGACCACCGGACTGAGCCGGTGGATCTCGTCGATGAACAGCACGTCGTTGGGCTCGAGGTTGGTCAGCAGCGCCGCCAGGTCCTTGGGCTTCTCGAGCACCGGGCCCGAGGTCTGGCGCAGGTTCACGCCGAGCTCGGCCGCGATGATGTGCGACAGCGTGGTCTTGCCCAGGCCCGGCGGGCCGAACAGCAGCACGTGGTCGAGCGCCTCGCGGCGCTTGCGCGCGGCGCCGATGAAGATCTCGAGCTGCTCGCGCACCTTGGCCTGGCCGACGTACTCGTCGAGCAGCTTGGGGCGCAGGGCCCGTTCGATCGCCTCCTCGTTGGGCGAGGCGGGCGCGGCGGACACCACGCGTTGCGGGGCGGGGGCGAAGTCGTCGGTCTGGATGGTCATGGGCGCGGGGGGTGCGGCGAGTTTAGTGGCTGCATCGCCGCCGCGGACGGCCCGCGGCCCCGGCGCCACGAGGGCCTTTCGCGGGCTTTTGCAGGCGGGACCTGCGCCTACAGGAGCGCTCGCCTGCACTGGCAGAATGCCCCGACCAGAATGAAGAGGGGATCACGACAGTGTCGATCTACGAACTGAAGCCGCGTTTCCAGGCCCTGCTTCGGCCGCTCGTGGTCGGACTGCATGCACGGGGCGTCACTGCCAACCAGGTCACGCTGAGCGCCTGCGTGGTCTCGGTGGCCATCGGGCTGTGGCTCTACCTGGCCGCGCCCTCGCTCGCGGCCTTCGGGCTGATCCCGGCCTGGATGTTCCTGCGCATGGCCTTCAATGCCATCGACGGCATGCTGGCGCGCGAGCACCACCAGCAAAGCCGGCTCGGCGCCTTCCTCAACGAACTCACCGACGTGGTCTCCGATGCCGCGCTGTACCTGCCCTTCGTGCTGGTGCAGCCCTTCAGCCCGTTCTGGGTCGGCACCGTGATCGTGCTGGCCGGCCTCAGCGAATTCGCCGGCGCGCTCGGCCCCACGGTCGGTGCCTCGCGCCGCTACGATGGGCCGCTCGGCAAGAGCGACCGCGCCTTCGTGTTCGGCGCGCTCGGCCTCTACGTGGCGCTCGGCGGCCCGCTGCCGGGCTGGACCGCGCTGCTGATGCCGCTGCTGGCGCTGCTGGTGGCCTGGACCGTGGTCAACCGCGTGCGCCGCGCACTCGCCGAAGCCGAGGCCGCGGACGGCACCACACCAAAACAAACAACAGGGATTCAATGAACGACAACACCACCGACACCGGCGCCTCGCCGTCTCCGCTCACGCAACGGCCGCTGGCCGAGCGCCAGTTCCGCACCCACGACGGCGAATCGCTGTTCTATCGCCACTGGCCGGCCACCGGCCCCGCGCGGCGCGGCGCCATCGTGCTGTTCCACCGCGGCCACGAGCATGGCGCGCGCATGGCGCACCTGGTCGACGAGCTCGACCTGCCCGATTTCGACGTCTTCGCCTGGGATGCGCGCGGCCACGGCCGCTCGCCGGGCCAGCGCGGCTACAGCCCCAGCTTCGGCACCTCGGTGCGCGACGTGCAGACCTTCGTGCAGCACATCGTCGGCGCGCACGGCGTGGCCGAGCACGACATCCACGTGATCGCGCAGAGCGTGGGCGCGGTGCTGGTCGCGACCTGGGCCCATGACTACGCGCCCAAGGTGCGCGGCCTCACGCTGGCCTCGCCGGCCTTCAAGGTCAAGCTCTACGTGCCGTTCGCGCGGCCGGGCCTGGCGCTGATGCACAAGCTGCGCGGCCTGTTCTTCGTCAACAGCTACGTCAAGGCCAAGTTCCTCACGCACGACCCCGCGCGCATCGCGAGCTACGAGAGCGACCCGCTGATCACGCGGCCGATCGCGGTCAACATCCTGCTCGGCCTGTACGAGGCGGCCGACCGCGTGGTGGCCGATGCGAACGCGATCACGCTGCCGGTGCAGCTCCTGATCTCGGGCGCCGACTGGGTGGTGCACCACAAGCCGCAGCACCAGTTCTTCGAACGGCTGGGCAGCGCGGTCAAGACCAAGACGGTGCTGCCGGGCTTCTTCCACGACACGCTGGGCGAGAAGGACCGCGCACCCGCGGTGCAGGCCATCCGCGAATTCGTGCTGCGCCTGTTCGACGAGGCACCCGCGCCGGTCGACCGCCGCGGCGCCCACCTCGAGGGCGAGACCGCCGAGGAATCGCGCGCGCTGGCCGCGCCGCTGCCGGCGCTGTCGCCGCGCGGCCTCTACTGGTCGCTCACGCGCGCCGGGTTGCGCTTCGGCGGCGGCCTGTCCGAGGGCGTGAAGCTGGGCCACGACACCGGCTTCGACTCGGGCAGCACGCTCGACTACGTCTACCGCAACGTCGCGCAGGGCAAGGGCGCCATGGGCCGCGCGATCGACCGCAACTACCTCGAGGCCATCGGCTGGCGCGGCATCCGGCAGCGCAAGATCCACGTCGAGGAGCTGCTGCGCATCGCGATGGAGCGGCTGGCCGAGATGCACCGCGAGGTGCGGCTGATGGACATCGCGGCCGGCCATGGCCGCTACGTGCTCGACGCGGTGCTCGCGAGCCCGGTCAAGGCCAGCTCGATCCTGCTGCGCGACTACAGCGAGATCAACGTGCGCGACGGCCGCGCGCTGATCGCCGAGAAGGGCCTGGAGGACGTCGCCCAGTTCGTGCAGGCCGACGCCTTCGACCGCATGAGCCTCGCGAGCGTCACGCCGCGGCCCACGCTGGCGGTGGTGTCGGGGCTGTACGAGCTGTTCCCCGACAACGAGATGGTGCGGCGCTCGCTCGCGGGCGTGGGCGACGCGGTGGAGGACGGCGGCTGGCTGGTCTACACCGGCCAGCCCTGGCATCCGCAGCTCGAGATGATCGCGCGCGCGCTCACCAGCCACCGCCAGGGCGAGGCCTGGGTGATGCGCCGCCGCACGCAGGTCGAGATGGACCAGCTGGTGGAGGAGGCGGGTTTCCGCAAGATCGACCAGCGCAGCGACGAGTGGGGCATCTTCACCGTCTCGCTGGCCCGGCGCACCGAGCACTGAGCGGGCCCGCAACGCCATGCGTGCCTGGTTCGCGGCAACACCCTGGAAGCGTGCCGCCGGCTGGCTGGTGCTGCTGGGGCCGCTGTTCTACCTGACCTACGGCCTCGCCAACTGGTGGGCCACCACGCGCGCGCAGGTGCCCTCGATGGCCTTCGCGTGGGAACGCCAGGTGCCGTTCTGGCCCTGGACCATCTTTCCCTACTGGACCATCAACGTCTTCTACGCGCTGTCGCTGTTCCTCGCGCGCGACCGCCACACGCTCGACCGCCACGGCGCGCGGCTGGTCAGCGCCACGCTGATCGCCTGCGCCTGCTTCGTGATCTGGCCGCTGCACTTCAGCTTCGGCCAGCCCGCGGTCGAGGGCGCGCCGGCCTTCCTGTTCGCGGCGCTGCGCGGCTTCGACCAGCCCTACAACCAGGCGCCCTCGCTGCACATCGCGCTGGCGGTGATCCTGTGGGACTGGTATCGGCAGTTCATCCGGCCGCGTTGGGCGCGCCTCGTGCTGCACCTGTGGGCCTTCGCGATCTGCGCCTCGGTGCTGACCACCTGGCAGCACCATTTCATCGACATCCCGACCGGCGCGCTGCTGGGCCTGGTCTGCATCTGGCTGTGGCCGCTGCGGCGCACGGTCTCGCTGCCGCGCGCCTGGCGGCTCGCACGCGACCCGCAACGCTGGAAGCTCGCGGCCTGCTATGCGCTGGGCGCGCTGGCCTGTCTCGCGCTCGCGCTGTGGGGCGGCGGCTGGGCGCTGTGGCTGGCCTGGCCCGCGGCCTCGCTGGCGCT
>NZ_JBZAYE010000191.1:0-11874 GCF_058244205.1 Variovorax sp. 20P10.2.4 | reverse complement strand
CGGCGGGCTTGGTCGAGGGCAGGAAGGTCGGCTTGTTGCCGTTGAAGACCTGCCATTGGTCCCACAGCAGCACCAGCGAGAACCCAAAAATCACCCACAGGATCGTGCGGCGGATATCGTTCATGACGAAGACTTCTTGTCGGAGGAGAGAAGAGACGAAAACAGCGAGCCTGACCGGTTCGTGCGACGCTGTGATTTCGGTGGGACCGGATCGTGCCCGCCCTGGCACCAGGGCTGGCAGCGCGCGATGCGGTGCAGCGTGAGGTAGCTGCCCTTGAGTGCGCCGTGCACCTCGAGCGCCTCGATCGAATAGACCGAACAGGTCGGCTCGAAACGGCACGACTGCCCGAGCCAGGGGCTCAGCAGCAGGCGGTAGCCTTTGACGAGGCCGATCAGCAGGCGTTTCATGGAGAAGACCGTGCGGGTGGCGCGGCAGGCGCGCGCGCCGGTGCCGGGCGCGCGGCGCGCTCCAGCAACAGTTCGAGTTCGGCCCGCACGGCTCGCTTGAGCCGCTCGGACGAGGCGCTCACGAATTCCTTGCGGTCGAAGGCGGCTTTCAGGCGAACCACGTGCGCCGCGCGCGGCAATCCCGCGTGGGGCAGGGCGCTCACGCTGTAGATCTGGCGCTTGATCGCATTGCGCGTGACCGCGCGGCGCGCCCAGCGCTTGGGCACCATGGCACCCAGCCAGACGTCGTCGGACGCAAAAAGCTGCGCGCTCGATTCGGAATCGAGCGCGCAGCGATGCAATGCGAAATGGGCAGTGCGGGCCACGGTGGCACCTGCGAGAACGGCCTGGAATTGCGCGCGGGTCTTGAGCCGCTGCATGGAAGCCGGACTGGACACGCCGCTGGCGCGAGCCGTCGAAGCTGGCCCCGGCGTTCCTGCTGCTGGCAACTGCCGTGGGTCGGGCGTCAGACGGCCAGGCGCTTGCGGCCCTTGGCGCGGCGTGCGTTGATGACGGCACGGCCGCCACGGGTCTTCATGCGGACCAGGAAGCCGTGGGTACGGGCGCGGCGGACTTTGGATGCTTGGTAGGTGCGTTTCATGATGAGATTTCCTGATTCCCCTGTTTCTTCGGCATTTCCGCGCGGTCATCGGGCCATGGGGGAATCCATGGGCTCGACGGGCGAGGAATGCGCGAAAGGCGCTGGGTGCGGTTGGTTCCGGCTTCGTTGTTGGCTGGGCCGGTGATTTCGGTCGGACCCCGAAAGACGCAAAGAGGTTTTCAGGGAAACCCGCAATTATCGCAAACATTCGGCCGCACAACAATCTTCGAGCGACTTTGCGGGCCTTTCGTCGGCCGCCCGGGGTATGTGGATAAGGTTTTGACAAGTTAGAATGCGCGGCGCCTTCCAGCAGAGAATATCCACAATACAAACAGCAAAAAATGGCAGAGGGAACCATCCAAAATCCGAGCACCCATGTCGACTGACGGCGTCGGCGAAAGCCTCTGGCAGGCCTGCGTCGATCAGCTCGCGCAGGAGCTGTCCGAGCAACAGTTCAACACCTGGATCAAGCCCCTCACCGCCGAGGTCGCCGACGACCTCTCGCGCATGACGGTGTTCGTCGCCAACCGCTTCAAGCTCGACTGGATCCGGGCCCAGTACGCCGGCAAGATCGCCGGCATGGCCGAGAAGATCTACGGCCAGCCCGTGGTCGTCGAGTTAGCGCTTGCTCCTCGGGAAATCCCCGTGCGTGCTGCACCCGTGGCGGTCATGACCGAAACCGACGTGCCACGCGACGTGGCCGGCCCGGGCGAGGAACCGCCGGCCGCCGGCTTCAAGAACCGCCTCAATTCGGGCCTCACCTTCGACACCCTGGTCGAGGGCACGGCCAACCGCATGGCGCGCGCCGCGGCGATGCACGTGGCCGGCATGCCGGGCCATCTGTACAACCCGCTTTTCATCTACGGCGGCGTGGGGCTGGGCAAGACCCACCTGATGCACGCGGTGGGCAACCGGCTGCTGGCCGACCGGGTCGATTCCAAAGTTCTCTACATCCACGCCGAGCAGTTCGTCTCGGATGTGGTCAAGGCCTATCAGCGCAAGACCTTCGACGAGTTCAAGGAGCGCTACCACTCGCTCGATCTGCTGCTGATCGACGACGTGCAGTTCTTCGCCAACAAGGACCGCACGCAGGAAGAATTCTTCAACGCCTTCGAAGCCCTGCTGGCCAAGAAGTCGCACATCGTGATGACCAGCGACACCTATCCCAAGGGCCTCGCGGACATCCACGAGCGGCTGGTCTCGCGCTTCGATTCGGGCCTCACGGTGGCGATCGAGCCGCCCGAGCTCGAGATGCGCGTGGCGATCCTGATCAACAAGGCCCGCGTCGAGGGCGCCGAGATGCCCGAGGAAGTCGCCTTCTTCGTGGCCAAGAACGTGCGCTCCAACGTGCGCGAGCTCGAGGGCGCGCTGCGCAAGATCCTGGCCTATTCGCGCTTCAACCAGAAGGAGATCTCGATCGCCCTGGCGCGCGAGGCGCTGCGTGACCTGCTGTCGATCCAGAACCGGCAGATCTCGGTGGAAAACATCCAGAAGACGGTGGCCGACTACTACAAGATCAAGGTCGCCGACATGTACAGCAAGAAGCGCCCGGCCTCGATCGCGCGGCCGCGGCAGATCGCGATGTACCTGGCCAAGGAGCTGACGCAGAAGAGCCTGCCCGAGATCGGCGAGCTGTTCGGCGGACGCGACCACACGACCGTGCTGCACGCGGTGCGCAAGATTTCGGGCGAGCGCCAGCAGCTCACCGAGCTCAACCAGCAGCTTCACGTGCTCGAGCAGACGCTCAAGGGTTGAAACTGAAAACCAAAGTCAACCAGGCCGGACGCCGCGACAGCGGAGAATGGCGGTCTGTGCGGGGCGGTGGGGCCCTGATCGACCAAGCTGATTCAAAGAGATAAGAGAAGAGGTAGAAGACATGATCGTCCTGAAGGCAACACAAGACAAAGTCCTCGCCGCGCTGCAGTCGGTGGCGGGCATCGTGGAACGGCGACATACCCTGCCGATCCTCGCCAACGTGCTGATCCGCAAGACCGGCGGCCAGATCCAGCTGACCACCAGCGACCTCGAGATCCAGATCCGCACCACCGCCGAGCTTGGCGGCGACGAAGGCAACTTCACCACCACCATCGGCGCGCGCAAGCTGATCGACATCCTGCGCACCATGCCGTCCGACCAGACCGTGAGCCTCGAGTCGAGCGCGAGCAAGCTGGTGCTCAAGGGCGGCAAGAGCCGCTTCACGCTGCAGTCGCTGCCCGCGGAAGACTTCCCGCTGGTGCAGGAAGCCGCCAACTTCGGCCCGGTGTTCAGCGTGCCGCAGAAGACGCTGAAGGACCTGCTCTCGCAGGTCTCGTTCGCGATGGCCGTGCACGACATCCGCTACTACCTCAACGGCATCCTGTTCGTCGCCGAGGGCAAGCAGCTGAGCCTGGTCGCCACCGACGGCCACCGCCTCGCGTTCTCCTCGGCCACGCTCGACGTGGAAGTGCCGCGCCAGGAAGTGATCCTGCCGCGCAAGACCGTGCTCGAGATGCAGCGCCTGCTGTCCGACGCCGAAGGCGCGATCGAGATGCAGTTCGCCAACAACCAGGCCAAGTTCAGCTTCGGCGGCATGGAGTTCGTCACCAAGCTGGTCGAGGGCAAGTTCCCCGACTACAACCGCGTGATCCCGAAGAACCACAAGAACTCGGTCACGCTGGGCCGCGCGCCACTGCTGGCCAGCCTGCAGCGCACCGCGATCCTGACCAGCGAGAAGTTCAAGGGCGTGCGCCTGAACATCGAGCCGGGCACCTTGCGCATCGCCTCGAACAACGCCGAGCAGGAAGAAGCGCAGGACGAGCTCGACATCGACTACGGCGGCGACGCCATCGAGATCGGCTTCAACGTCACCTACCTGATCGACGCGCTGGCCAACATGGGCCAGGACATGGTGAAGCTGGACCTGGCCGATTCCAACAGCTCCGCGCTGTTGACCATCCCCGACAACGCGTCCTTCAAGTACGTCGTGATGCCGATGCGGATCTAGTCACCCCGCATCGTCGCAGCGCCCTGGCGCACACAGCCCGCGGTTCGCCCCCGCGGGTTTGCGCTTTCAAGAGGCCTGAAAAACCGGGTGCCCGCGAGTCCGTGGACCCCGTGAATCCGTGAGAGATAGAGGAATATCCGAATGAGCGCAGAAGAGAACAAGCCGGAAGTGCCGCACACCGAACCGGTCTACACACCCGAGATCGACAACGCGGTGCCGATCGAGGTCACGCCCGACACCTCCTATGGCGAAGGCTCGATCACGATCCTCGAAGGCCTCGAGGCCGTTCGCAAGCGCCCCGGCATGTACATCGGCGACACCTCCGACGGCACCGGCCTGCACCACCTGGTGTTCGAAGTCGTCGACAACTCCATCGACGAAGCGCTCGCCGGCCACTGCGACGACATCGTCGTCACCATCCATTCCGACAACTCGATCTCGGTGACCGACAACGGCCGCGGCATCCCGACCGGCGTGAAGATGGACGACAAGCACGAGCCCAAGCGCTCGGCCGCCGAGATCGCGCTGACCGAGCTGCACGCGGGCGGCAAGTTCAACCAGAACAGCTACAAGGTCTCGGGCGGCCTGCACGGCGTGGGCGTGAGTTGCGTGAACGCGCTGAGCGTGATGCTGCGCCTGGTGGTGCGGCGCGAAGGCAAGATCCACGAGCTCGAGTTCAGCCGCGGCTTCGTGCAGAACCGCCTGCTCGAAACCGTGAACGGCTTCGAGGTCTCGCCGATGAAGATCATCGGCGACACCGACAAGCGCGGCACCGAAGTCCACTTCCTGCCCGACACGGAAATCTTCAAGGAGAACAACGATTTCCACTACGAGATCCTCTCCAAGCGCCTGCGCGAGCTGAGCTTCCTGAACAACGGCGTGCGCATCCGCCTGAAGGACGAACGCACCGGCAAGGAAGACGACTTCTCGGGCGCCGGCGGCGTGCGCGGCTTCGTCGAGTTCATCAACAAGGGCAAGACCGTCCTGCACCCGAACTCGTTCTACGCCGAGGGCGAGAAGCCGGCCGACACCTACGGCGGCATCCCCGGCACGCACATCGGCGTCGAGGTCGCGATGCAGTGGAACAGCGGCTACAACGAGCAGGTGCTCTGCTTCACCAACAACATCCCGCAGCGCGACGGCGGCACCCATCTCACGGGCCTGCGCGCCGCGATGACCCGCGTCATCAACAAGTACATCGAAGAGAACGAGTTCGCCAAGAAGGCCAAGGTCGAGGTCACCGGCGACGACATGCGCGAAGGCCTGTGCTGCGTGCTGAGCGTGAAGGTGCCCGAGCCCAAGTTCTCGAGCCAGACCAAGGACAAGCTGGTGTCCAGCGAAGTGCGCGCGCCGGTGGAGGACATCGTGGGCCGCCTGCTGACCGACTACCTGCAGGAACGCCCGAACGACGCCAAGATCATCTGCGGCAAGATCGTCGAGGCCGCCCGAGCCCGCGAAGCCGCGCGCAAGGCGCGCGAGATGACGCGCCGCAAGGGCGTGCTCGACGGCATGGGGCTGCCGGGCAAGCTGGCCGACTGCCAGGAGAAGGACCCGGCGCTGTGCGAGGTCTACCTGGTGGAGGGCGACTCCGCCGGCGGTTCCGCCAAGCAGGGCCGCGACCGGAAGTTCCAGGCCATCCTGCCGCTGCGCGGCAAGATCCTGAACGTCGAGAAGGCGCGCTACGAGAAGCTGCTGACCAGCAACGAAATCCTCACGATGATCACCGCCCTGGGCACCGGCATCGGCCGTGCCGGCGCGACCACCGCGGGCGGCGGCGCCGACGACTTCAACGTCGCCAAGCTGCGCTACCACCGCATCATCATCATGACCGACGCCGACGTGGACGGCGCCCACATCCGCACGCTGCTGCTGACCTTCTTCTACCGCCAGATGCCCGAGCTGGTCGAACGCGGCCACATCTACATCGCGCAGCCGCCGCTGTACAAGGTCAAGGTCGGCAAGGAAGAGCAATACCTGAAGGACGGCAATGCGCTCGACGCCTTCCTGCTCAAGGTCGCGCTGAAGGACGCCAGCATCGAGACCGGCGGCGCCACCTCCCACACGCTCAGCGGCGACACGCTGGCCGAGCTGGCGCGCAAGCACCAGGTGGCCGAGGCCGTGATCCACCGGCTGCGCAACTTCATGGACGCCGAGGCCCTGCGCGCCATCGCCGACGGCGTGGCGCTCGACCTCGACACCACGCCCGCGGCCGAGGCCTCGGCCGTGGCACTGCAGGCCAAGCTGCGCGAGCTCAACACCACCGGCGTGCCGGCCGAGGTCAGCAACGAGTTCGACGCCCGCACCGACAAGCCGCTGCTGCGCATCAGCCGCCGCCACCACGGCAACATCAAGAGCAGCGTGATCACGCAGGACTTCGTGCATGGCGCCGATTACGCCGCGCTGTCCGGCGCCGCCGACACCTTCCGCAACCTGCTGAGCCCCGAGGGCGCCGTGGTGCGCCGCGGCGAGGGCGAGCGCGCCAAGGAAGAGAAGGTGTTCGATTTCCGCCAGGCCATGCTGTGGCTCATCGGCGAGGCCGAGCGCGCCACTGCGCGCCAGCGCTACAAGGGCCTGGGCGAGATGAACCCCGAGCAGCTGTGGGAAACCACCATGGATCCGACCGTGCGGCGCCTGCTGCGCGTGCAGATCGACGACGCGATCGAGGCCGACCGCGTGTTCACGATGCTGATGGGCGACGAAGTCGAGCCGCGCCGCGAGTTCATCGAGCAGAACGCGTTGCGGGCGGCGAACATCGACGTCTGAGTCGATTTCCGCCCTCACCGTCACGCCGCCGTGGTTCGCACCCGGCGGCGTTTTTCATGGGGCGCACGATCGCCGCGCCCACCGCCTTCGCACCATTCCCATGCCGCTTCGCGGCGGAGTGCGCGCACGCAACGCAGGCCCCTCGCGGCCGGACCCAAGGGTTTGTCTGAGGGTAGATCGCCACACAGGCTGTAAACGCTTGTCACAAGCCCGTCACCAGCTATTAAAACAATAGCGTTCAAAGCCTCGGCGAGGATCGTTCCTCGTAAACGCTATATCTAGCCCGAGTCTTGCTAAGCAAAATCCTCGACGAATTCCGCGTCACCCTGATCGAGGACATCGAAGCAATGAAATCCATGCGTCTCCGCCGGTCCCTGGCCGTCCTTGCAACGTGCGGCACGGCCGGCATCCTCGGCGCGACCCTTCCGGCCCACGCTGCCCCGAATCCGCCCATCCAGACCGCCCAGGGCGTCGAATACATGTGCGGCGGCACCAACAAGGACGAAGCTGCATTCATGCAGATGGTCGCGCCGCGCTGGGCCGCCACGATCGAACTGGGCATCAACGGCAGCCCCGCGCAGCGCGCGAGCTTCCCGGCCCGCGCCAAGGTCGAAGTGCGCGAGCGCTACACCGGCCGAGCGATCATGGAAGCGTTGTCGCAGGGCCCGTACATGCTCGCGCGGCTCGACCCGGGCGCCTACGACGTCAACGTCACGCTCGGCGGCCTCACGTTGACGCAGCCGCTGGTGGTGTTCGCGGGCATCCCGTCGAAGGCGACCTTCATGTGGCCGTCGAACTTCGACATGGCCTCGGTGCTGCCGCCGCAGCCCGAAACGCAGGCGATGGCGCAGACCAGCGCCGCGCGCTGAGGCGCCAAGCCGCTTCCACGGCCGGCGGCCACCCGCCGCGTCGTTTCGTTAAGTCCTGTCTAAGCCGTGCGCCGCACAGTGGCGCCGTGGTTTTCCGCCACGAGAGCATGGAAAGAAAGGACTGATCATGACCCCCCGGATTTCACCGCGCGCGCGGCCGCTGGCCGCCGCCCTGCTGTGCGGCGCCCTCGCGTTCGGCGCGCTCGCCACCTCCGCGCAAGCCGCGTTCAACCCGCCGATCCGCATGTCGCACGGCATCGAATACATGAGCGGCGGCATCGGCAGCGACGAGGCGAAGCTGATGGAAACGGTCTTGCCGCGCTGGCCGGCGAGCTTCGAATTCGCGATCAAGGACCACCAGGGCGCGGACTTCGCGGCCGACGTGCACGTCACGGTGCGCGATGGCCGCGGCGTGGCGCTGCTCGACAACGTGGTGGCGGGCGGACCGTTCATGGTGGCGCGCCTCGAGCCCGGCAGCTACCAGGTCGAGGCCACGCTGCGCGGCCAGACGCTCAAGCAGCCGCTGCAGGTGGTGTTTGGCACGCCCACCAAGGCCACCTTCCTCTGGCCGGCGGGCACCGACATGGCCGCCGTCGGCACGCGCGCGGTGCAGTAAGCGCACGAAGGCACGGCGGCATGGACGCCGGGTGCAGGCGCTCACGTCGCCGCCCGCACCCCGGCACCCGTCATCCCGGCATGCTGCGCTACTGAAAAAATAGCGTGGCGGCGACTTGAATGCACGGCATGCGCCTTGCAGATGACGTGTCCCGGGCAGTGCCCGAACCCATTGCCCCGATGCCGATCCGTCCCCTGAGCGTGTTGACCGCGCTCCTGCATGCCTACATCGCCCTGCGTCTGCTGCCCGCGGCCGCGGGGCTCACGCCGGCCTGGCCGATCGGCCTGCTGGCGCTGGTGGTGTCGGCGCTGACCATTCCGCTGCCCTTCCTGTCTCGGCATGCGCCGCGCAAGAAGCCGCTGCACGCCGTATTGCAATGGACCGGCCTGCTGAGCATGGGCTGGTTCTCGTCGCTGTTCGTGCTGACGCTGGTGCGCGACGCCGGCCTGCTGCTGACCTGGGTCGCGCAGCGCGTGGCCGGCCTCGCGGTGCCGTGGGACACGCTGCGGCCCTGGAGCGCGCTGGCGGTGTTCGCGCTGGCCACGCTCGTCTCGCTGATCGGCTTCGTCAATGCGCGCCGCACCGCGGACGTGAAGCACGTCGACGTGCCGATCCGCGGCCTGCCGGCCGCGCTCAAGGGCTTCACGATCGTGCAGCTCAGCGACATCCACGTCGGCCCGACCATCCGCAACAGCTACATCCAGCGCATCGTCGACGCGGTGAACCGGCTCGGCGCCGACGCGATCGCGATCACCGGCGACCTGGTCGACGGCACCGTGCCCGAACTGCGCGAGCACATCGCGCCGCTGGCCGGGCTGCGCGCGCGCCATGGCACCTTCGTGGTGACCGGCAACCACGAGTACTACGCGGGCGCCCATGCCTGGATCGACGAACTGCGCCGCCTCGGGCTGCAGGTGCTGCTCAACGAGCACGTGGTGCTGCAGACGCGCAACGTGCGCGGCGCGCAGAACGACGAGGAAACCTTCGAGAGCCAGCTGGTGCTGGCCGGGGTGACCGACTACACGGCAGGCCACTTCGACGCCTCGCACGAGAGCGATCCGCAGCGCGCGCTCGACGACGCGCCGCCGCTGGTGCACACGCGCGTGCTGCTCGCCCACCAGCCGCGCAGCGCGCCGAAGGCGGCCGCGGCCGGCTTCCAGCTGCAGCTCTCGGGCCACACGCACGGCGGCCAGTTCTTCCCGTGGAACCTGTTCGTGCCGATGCAGCAGCCTTTCACCGCGGGCCTGCACCGGCTGCAGGACATGTGGATCTACGTGAGCCGCGGCACCGGCTACTGGGGCCCGCCCAAGCGCTTCGGCGCCCCGTCCGAGATCACGCTGCTGACGCTGATGCCGGCGCGCGGCTGAGCGAGGCTCAGCTTGCGGCCTGCGCGCCGAGCCGCCGCGCGTTGGCGGTGGCCACCGCGTGGATCGGCTTCAATCCTTCGCTCGCGATGCGCGCCGTGCTGTTCGGCCAGCGCTGGGCCGCGTTCGCGGCGCGCGAGGCCGCGCGGATCAGCGCATCGCCATGCTCGGCCGCCTGCGCCGGCGTGACGCTGCCGGCCAGTGACAGGAAGGCCGCGGCGCCATGCAGGCACTGCTGGCAGATGCGGCTCGCGAGACCGATCTGGCTGCTGTGCCATTGCCGCGCCATCGCGAAACCCGAGGCATGCGCGGCCTCGAGCTTCTCGTCGCCCATGCGCCGGAATTCGACCAGGTCGTCGGCACTCGGCGCGAGCCCCGCCTGCGCGATGCGCTCGGTGCGCAGGCGGATCACGGTGCCCGACGACAGCAGCATCTCCTGCGTCTTGAGCGCGAGCTCGGTCCATTCGCGCAGCGGCCACAGCGGCCATGACGAAACGCTGAAGGAGGGAAGGGAAGAAGTGGACGACATCGTGAGAGCGGCGTAATGCCTGCGAGGGAGATCGGCCCACTATAGGCCTGCCGCGTGGCGAATGCTGCAGTGCAACAAGAACCTGAGCGCATTCCGTGGCGTTTTGCAGCTTTGGTGATGAAGTCCTACTTCTCGACGTGGAAATCGCGTAGCGGCACGACACGAAACTGAACGCAAAGTGAATATGACCTTCAGTTTTCATCATTCGCTTTAGCGATCCGGATCATGAGATTCAACGCTTCCACCCCGCTTCGTGCCGCCGCGCTGGCCGGACTGCTGGGCTTGCTGGGCAGCAGCGCCCACGCCTTCGAGGACAGCCAGCGCGGCTTCTACGTGGAAGGCGGACGCGCGCCCCACGGCCAGATGGGCAGCACCAATGCCTTCACCATCGGGATGACGCTGCCGTGGTCACCGCGACAGCCGGTGCAGGAAGGCGCGCTCACCACCTACTGGGACGTCTTCCTCAGCGACTGGCACGCGCCCGCGCTCGACGACGGTCGGCGCGACTACGTGCAGATTGGCGCCATCTACACCTGGCGCTGGCGCTTCGCGCACGGCAGCTCGCCCTGGTACGTCGAAGGCGGCGTGGGCGGCAGCGTGATGGACCATGTCTACCGGACGCCCGACCGCAGCTTCAGCACCGCGTTCCAGTTCACCGAGGTGCTCGGCGTGGGCCGCAGCTTCGGCGAGCATGGGGAACACGACCTGTCGCTGCGCGTGCAGCATTTCTCCAACGGCGGCATCAAGAAGCCCAACCCCGGCGAGAACTTCGTGCGGGTGCGCTACACCTATCACTTCTGATGCGCGATCCGGGCCCGGCGCCCGCGCCGCGCGCGCAGTTCGGTCGCGAAGTAGGCCAGCGTGGCCACCACCAGCGGCAGCAGGTAGTAGAGGCCGCGGTAGGCGAGCAGCGCGGCCAGCAACTGCGCCTCAGCCACCTGGTGCGCGAGCAGCGCGACGAACACCGCTTCCAGCACGCCGAGCCCCGCCGGCACGTGCGTGATCACGCCGGCCACCGCGGCCACCAGCAGCACGGCCAGCACCTGCGGATAGGCGACCTGGCCCTGCAGCAGCAGCCAGATCACGCCACCGATCAGCGACCAGTTGGTGCACGACAGCAGGAACTGCAGCAGCGCCATGCGCAGGGTCGGCGTGCGCAGCTCGTGCCCGCGCACATGCCAGCGCTTCTCATGCGCGAAGGCGCACACCAGCAGATAGATTGCGGCCAGCACCAGCAACGCCGCGCCCAGCAGCCGCAACTCCTCGCCATCCACCTTCCACGCGGGCGGCAGACCCAGTGGCCAGAAGAAGAAGGCTGCGCCGGCCACCACCAGGTAGCCGATCCAGTTGGTGAGCATGCTGAAGCCCAGCACGCGCGTGATGGTGTCGTTGCGCAGTCCCAGCCGCGAATAGAGCCGGTAGCGGAAGGCCACGCCGCCGACCAGCGAACCGAGGTTGAGGTTGAAGGCGTAGCTGATGAAGGTCACGCCCATGACCGTGCCGGCACGCAAGGGGTGGCCGGTGAGGTGGCGACCCAGCAGGTCGTAGGTGCTGTAGAGCGCGAAGCTGCAGGCCGCGAGCAGGCCGGCGCCGAGCAGCGTGACGAGCGGCAGCGCGGCGATCGCGTCGCCGACCTCGTGCCAGTCGATGGAACGCGCCTGGCTCACGAGCAGCCAGGCCACGAGCGCGAAGAAGCCCCACA
>NZ_JBZAYE010000190.1:0-11884 GCF_058244205.1 Variovorax sp. 20P10.2.4 | reverse complement strand
GCGCTGCTGGGCGTGCCGGTCGACCTGGGGCTGCTGGGCAACGCGCAGCCATTGCGTTTCGACCGCAGCGGCCCCACATGGGCCGTGACGCCGCTGCTGCGGCATGCCGACGGCGACGCCGCGCTGGCCTAGGGTTCTCCGAGCGCCGCGCGCGAGCCGTCCCCACACCCCACACCAAGACCATGGAATTCAAGGACTACTACAGCGCCCTGGGCATCGAGCGCACCGCGTCGGACGACGAGGTGCGCAAGGCCTACCGCAAGCTCGCGCGCAAGTACCACCCCGACGTCAGCAAGGAGCCCGACGCCGAGCAGCGCATGCGCGACATCAACGAAGCCAAGGACGTGCTCGGCGACAAGGAGAAGCGCGCCGCCTACGACGCCCTGGCCGACCGCGTGGCGCGCGGCGGCCGCCCCGACGGCGACTTCCAGCCGCCGCCGGGCTGGGACACCGGCTTCGAGTTCCACCGCGGACCGCGCCAGGGCCCGGCCGACCATGCCGACTTCAGCGAGTTCTTCTCCTCGATGTTCGGCGAGGCCGAGCGCCGCGGCGCCGCGCGGCAGAACTTCCGCGCGCGCGGCGAGGACCACCATGCGGCGATCGAGATCACGCTGGAAGACGCCATCGGCGGCGCCGAGCGCGAGATCAGCTTGCGCTCGCAGGTGCTCGACGCGCAGGGCCAGCCGCGCTGGGAAACGCGCACCCTGAGCGTGAAGATCCCGCCCGGCGTGCATCCGGGCCAGTTCATCCGCCTCGCGGGCCAGGGCCTGCCGGGCCATGGCGGCGAGCCGGCCGGCGATCTCTACCTCGAGGTGCGCATCGCGCCGCACAAGCTCTACCGCGTCGAGGCGCGCGACCTCTACATGACCCTGCCGGTCACGCCCACCGAGGCCGCGCTCGGCGCGCAGGTCGAGGTGCCGCTGCCCGGCGGCGGCGCGGTCGAGGTCACGGTGCCGAAGCAGGCCAAGAGCGGCCTCAAGCTGCGCCTCAAGGGCCGCGGCCTCGCGGGCAAGACGCCCGGCGACCTCTACCTGCTGCTCGACATCGCGCTGCCGCCCGCCGACAGCGAGGCCGCGCGCAACGCCTACGAGGCGCTCGCGAAGGCCTCGGCCTCGTTCAACCCACGCCAGCACCTGGGAGTCTGAGATGGCGACCGTTTCCATCACCACCACCGCCGTCGGCCAGCTGCATCCGCTGGCCGCGAGCGAACTCGCGCATGCCTGCGGTGCCGACACCGCCTGGGTCGTGCAACTGGTCGAGGTCGGCATCGTGCGCATCGAGACCGAGGAGGCGCAGCCCGAGCGCTGGCGCTTCTCGAGCGCCGACCTGCAGCATGCGCTGGAGGCACGGCGGCTCGAGCGCGACTTCGGTGTCGGCCTCGATGCCGCGGCGCTGATCCTCGACCTGCAGCACGAGGTGCGCAGGCTCAAGACGGTGCTGCAGGCGCACGGCCTGCGATAGGCCCACGCGCCGCAAGGAAAAGCCGCGCCGCGGCTTGACCTTGACACCGTGCGAGACCGAAGACTTCGGGCCTCTTCCACAGGAGGCCGCATGACCCCTCGCACCCTTCCATCGCCCGTCCACGCCGACACCGCGCCGCGGTTCGACCTCGAGGCCGCGCTCGCGCGCGCCGGCGTTTCGCAACGGCTGCTGCGCCAGTGCGAGGCGCGCGGCCTGATCGCCGCGGCCGAGCCCCGCTACACGCACGCCCACGTCGCCGTGCTGCGCTTCGCGCGCCGTGCGCTGGCGCTGGGCTTCGCCATGGACGAGATCGAACGGCTGGTGGCGCTGTGGCGCGACGAGGAACGCACGAGCGCCGAGGTCAAGCGCCTCACGCTGTGCCGCGCCGAAGCGCTCGATTCGCGCATCGAGGAACTGCAGGCGACGAAGCGCGTGCTCGAACGGCTCGCGGACCTGTGCCTGGGCGACCACCGGCCGGCGTGTCCGATCCTCGACGAGCTGATCGAGCTCCGGGGCTTTGCCGCGCAGTGGCAGGGCGACTCGGCCCCTTCGATCAACGAGCGGGCCGGACCGGCGCAGGAGAGAAATCCGGCGCCAGGGCATTGATCTCCCGCGCCAGCTGTCGCATGAGCTCGTCGCTCGCGTGCTCGTTGATCACGACGCCGTGAAGCTGTGCCCTCAGCTCCTCCCAGCGCTCGCGCAACACCCGCCAGTTCTCCTCGTCGTAGCTTCCCTTGAAAACCACGGGCCGGATCTCGATGCGAGGCGGGCCGTCGCCGGCCAGGTCGGGGGCGGCCTTCTCCCATGCCTGGAACTTCGATTGCCACAGGCTCCCGATGCGGTCCACGCGGCCGATCTGCTGCTCCACGACACCCGGATTCCACTCCGGATGAAGCAGGACGACCGTCCGGCACGCGGTGTGAAGGTTCAGCCCCTCGCGGCCCACGACCGACTGGACCACGAGCACCTTCGGGTGGCTGTGCTCGCGATTGAATGCGAGCTGGAGCATCCGGCGCGTGTGGGGCCGGGTGTCTCCGTGCATCAGGCGCGCGAAAGCACCCTCCGCCAGATTGAACTCACCCCTGAGCCGCTCTTCGAGCGCTTCCCATCGTTGCACTGCCTGTGCCTGCCCGCCCTGGCCCTCCGCATCGGAGCGGTCTTCCTGGTCGCTGGCCGCGTCGACCAGCTCGACGAAGGCTGCCGCGATACGCCCCGCGTCCACGGCGGCATCGCCGTGCCCCATGAGGTCCTGGATCGCGCGCGCCACCAGCGCCAGCACACCCGCATGACGGGGGGTCTCGCGTCCGGCCTCGTGTTCCACGCGTTCTGCAAACGCCTCGTAGATCGACCGGATCCGATGTCCGACCTCGATCGATCCGAACCCCTGCGCGATCGACGCCACCAGATGGGTCCTGAACGTTTCCCGCTGCTGTTCCAGCGCCGCGTATTGGGTTTTCAGTCGACTGTCGATGTCATCCAGCGAATCGCGCCGGCCCGATTGGCGCAGCGCGGCGAGCACGGCGGCCCGCTCGGTATCGGCCAGCTTCTCCTGCGGCCAGAGCACGCCGCTGTCGAGGCTGCGCAGCAACGCGCGGGCATTGAGCAGCCGGACCAGCGAACGCATCGGCCGCGTGAATCGACCGAAGACCAGCACCTTTTCGTTGGCAGCAGGTCCGCAGGTGGCTTCGATCGCCTCGACGGCCGCCGCGATGGCCGGATGCTCGTAGAGGGCCGCATCGCTCGACGGCGTCGCCCCCTCGCGGAACGCGTCGGCCATCCTTTGCTTCCACCAGTCGGCACGCTGCTCCCGCTTGTTCCTGGGTGCTGCAATCACGGGGTCTTCGGCTTCGACCGGGCCCGCACCATCCGCCTCGGCCTGCGTCTTGTCTTCCTCGGCATCCTGCAGCAGTTGATCCATCAGTGCGGCGATTCCATGTCCATTGCCCAGCGTCAATCGCAAGCGCTTGGCGACCGCGTCGTCGCTGCCCCGCGTCGCGAACGACAGGGCTTCGGCGGCACAGACCGCCTGCCGCCACGCTGGCGGCAGGCTTGCCGCGTCGATCGCGATGGCTCGCTCGCGCCTGTAGGCATGGTGGCTCTCGCCCGACAGCTCGGCGAAGCGCCTGACCCAGGGGTCGTCCCGCTTGTCTCGACGCACCAGGACCGAACCGAAGGTGCTCTTGAAGCTCTGGGCCGCCTCGCCGAACGCGGCTCGCGTTTCCGCATCGGTGGGGCTGGCGCGCACCTGCTTGACCGCGGCCGCATAGGCATCGATCAACCGCTGGGCGCGGGGCAGGTCCGTTCCCAGGCGCCGAAGCGTCGAGGTCCATTGCTTCGCGTCCAGTTCGATCGGCGTTGCCGTCATCGCAAGCCGCCTCGCATCGGCGCCGGGCTGCACGACGAAATCCAGCAGGCGGTTGAGATTGCTTTCCTCGCCCCGGCTCTTGTGCGCCTCGTCGACGATCACGAGATCGAAGCGCCCGAGCCCGAGGCCCACCACCTGTTCGAGCGCGCTCCTGAATACCGTGCGCTTGAGGTAGTTGCCGGGCTTAAACAACGGCGACTCCGCACCCCAGCGATTCAGTTCAGGGTGAAAGGCCAGTGCATCGAGCAAGGCCTCGTCCGAATTCTGGAGAATCCACTCCGCCGCAGCTGCGACGCGGGCGTCGTTCATCTTTCCATCGCCCTTGTAGCCACGCGGACGCTGCCCCCTCACCGAACTCCGCTTCCGGGCCAAGATCAGGGTGGCCGGCAGCAGCGTCCACTTCCAGTTGGTCTTGGTATTGCCCTTGATCGACCAGTTGCAAAAGGCATGCGAGATCAGCAACGCCGGGTGATCTCCCCAGGGTTCCTCTGCGCCGGCCCCTTGCTTCCACGCATCCAGGTACGCGTCCAGGCTTCGAATGATCAGGGGCGTGTTCTCGATGTGCGCTTTGCGCTGCAGTTCTTCGCGCCACTGGTAGCCCAGCACCGGCGGAACGATGATGGCGACGCGTCCTCCGGCGTCGATCACGCCACGCGCGACGGCCGCGGCGATGCGCGTCTTGCCCAGTCCGACCTCGTCCGCGATGAGCACGCCGTTGCCCGGCAGGCGTTCGGCGATGGCAACGAGGCTGGCACGCTGCCCCGCGTTGAGTTCGATGGCGTGACCAGCGGCGATCTCCTGCAGATTCCGCCCGACGGCCTCCCAGCCTGCAAATGACCGGCTCATCGCAGTTCCCCCATCGACACCATCTCGTCCACGCCCCAGCTGAGCTCGATGCGCCGGAGCGCCTCCTCGTAGAGCCGCCCCTCGGAGGTTTCCGCGGTTTCGGCGAAGGTCGGGCGAAAGGGAGCGCACCGCAGAGGACTCAAGGGATTCAACTTCGGCGCCTGCTGCATCTGGAAATAGGCCACCGGTCCGCTGTCCTTCATGCGAACCAGCGTCTGTTCGAGCCGTCGGCACCAGGGCTCCCAATCGCGCCTGTCAATGGCCGTCTGCTTTTCGGCGATGTTCTCGACCAGCTCCATCATCTGGCGGATCGAATAGCTCGACACCAGCGTGCGACCGCCTTCCCCGCCCGGTTCGGCCGGGTGGTCGTCCTGTGAATCGGGATCATCATTGGAGGTCTCCTCGATCGGCACCAGCGGAAAGTCCGCCAACTGCCACCAGCCCTCGTCGATCCCCAGAGGCATCAGCTTGGCTGCCGCAATGCGTCCGAACTCGTCGATCACGGGGATGTCCGCTTCCTTCTGCGTGCCATCGGCATTCCACCTGCAGCGCACGACCCGAGGGCGGCGCCCCGTCCACGGGATGGTGCCCCCGCTCACGACGCCCGGGATGCCTTCGGGTGTCAGCACCTGGAAGGCGAGTTCGTGGTCCAGCACTTCGGCGGGCAGCGAAAGGGATCCGCCATCGCCTGTCTCGCACCACGCGAGCCAGGCCACCGGCGGCGCCGTATGCAAGGTCTCGGGCCGTTCGAAGGGATCGCCGGCCGACAGGACCGTGGAACCATCGAAGGCCTCGGTCCACTGGATCGGCAGCAGATTGCCGACGACATGATGGGCCTCGATTCCCCGGTCCGCATGCCAGTACAGAGGACCGGGCGCGAAGACGACCCCGGCCTCGAGATTTCCCGATGAAGGGCTCATCGCGTTCGCGAACCCCGGCCCCGTGAGATTGCCCGAGCCCAGATAGATCCAGGCGCCATTGCATCGGGGGGAGTTGTTGGCGTACTTCGCACTGAACAGGAACTTGGCGTGCAGCGTACGCGCGCTGTTGTCGCCGAAAAGCGATGACGGGGCCGCAGCCGGTCTCACTTTCATGCCCTGGTTTTCCAGGGCCTGCACCGAGGACGCCACCGCCTGGCACGCCAGCCGGTTGACGAAGAGATCCACCTCCGCGGCCCGGGTCAGCAACGAGGCCTCCTTCAGTGCGCGGATCGCCGCGACGGGCACCGAAGGCGCTTCCGACGGGCGGGTCCCCGATTCGTAGAAACCGGAGCCCATGGCCAGATAGTTCCGGGCGCCGGATTCGCTTTCGGCCTTCACCTTGGTCGGCAGCTGGCTCAGCAAGGAGGCATGCCTGTTGTCGAAGAACCGCGGTTCGCCCGCTGCCGCCGCCGCGCACCGTGCCATCCAGGCATCGAGCAGTTGGACATGCTCGGAGCCCGACGGCGATGCGTCCAGCAGCCGGGTGTCGAACCACGCCCGGATGGCACCCAGCAGCCCCTGGGCGGCACCGATGTCCGCGCACGCCCGGCGATCGTCGGCCGCGGGCTGTGCCAACGAATCGCTGTCGACCTCGACGCGCCACGCCAGATCGAGGCTGTCCTCGAGCGTCTGGCGTGTCCAGTTTCCCGTCGCGACGACCAATCGCAGACGCCAGCGATCGCGCTGCTCCAGATGGCGATAGCCCAGCAGCGCGACCTTGGCGTGCAGCAGCCGAAAGGGCTTGTTCCGCGCCTCCAGGATCGCCAGGTGAGCGATGCCTGGCGCGTCGATGAAGCCGATCGGCGGATGGCCAGGGTCGACGATCAGGGCCAGCGCGACCTGACCCTGGCTGGCGCGCTGGTCCTTGGTGAGCGCCGTGAACCGCTCGGCCGCGTCGTTCAGGAACGGGGCATCGGCCGAATACCCGCAGATCCAGCCGAAATGGCCAACGTAGCCTTCGGGCGCATCGAAATGCTGAGCCAGCGAAGGCAGGCTCAGACGACCACGATCACTGCTCATGCGCCGCCTCCGATCGATTCCTTTGAAGCCATTCGCCGAGACGGCCTTGCATGTCGAGGTTCAGCAGGTACAGGTTGCGCACGCGATAGGAAATTCCGGCGGGAACGCGAACGTCGCCCGTCGGACCATCGTCGTCTTCGTCCGCCTGCGAGGATTCCTCGACGGCCGTGCCACGAAATGCCGCGCCGGCCGGCCGTACCTCGCTGCCGGCCAGCCGAAGCACCCTGCCGTCGCGCTCGACCAGGCCCCGGAGAACCTGCGCCGGACTGTCGGCCGCGCACAGGCGGGAGAAATCGAGGGCTTCCGCGTCTCGATGCCCGAGCGCGAGGAATTCGTTCGCGGCCCGCCGCAGCGCATCGATGGAATGCTCGGTGCATCGCGCTGCGTCATCGATGGCGGTCGGCCGTCCTTCGGGGCCCATGGCGCCCTCCACGGCATCGAGCGTCGAGATGGCCGCATCTCGAACGGCAAAGAACGCGGCGCCTGCCTGCAGGTCGTGCCAATGCCTGTTGTCCGAAATCTCGGCGGGCCTGCGCCAGTCCGTCGTCGGGTCGGCGTCGAGACTGGCGACCCAGTTCAATGCGCTGCGTCGACGCAGGCGACTGTCGGGCTCCTCGTTCTTTCCACCCAGTTCGAGCCGTGCCCGGATCTGCGTGCAGGCGGAACCCGGCAACGCCAGCAACGGAGACAACGCGTCGCTCAAGGAGGCCGTGTCGGTGCGGTTTTCCTCTCCGCGCACCCACTTCACGAGATGGTCGACCACGGACCGGTTGTAGGGCGAGTAAGGCCGGCATGCATCTTCGACGAATGCCTCTCCTTCGTCCGAGGCACGAAAGGCATTGAAGCGTGTGGCGCCGTTCTCGGCGAATCCCAGTGCGGGCAATGCCCGTACCGCCGCCATGCGCATCGGCTGGCTCACGTAGAAGCCGCGCCGCCCGACCTTCCTGAAAGAAAGATCGGCGGTCTGTCCCTGCAGCTTGGTGCGGCCTCGCAGGCGGGCATCGGGCTGCCACCCCTGGCCCTTGAAAGCCAGGCAGCATGCCAATGCCTCGACGGCATTCGCGACCTCGATGTTCTGCACCTTGCCCCCGCGCAGTCGCACGCGCTCGGCCACCACGATGCCCAGGGTCGCCAGCAGGAAGCGCTTGCCGTACCAGACACCGCCCATGCCGGGAACGGCAAGCTCATTGAACCGTCGGATGGTCGCAGCGAGCCCCAGGCTTCGGGTGCGACGAGAAATCGGAAGCTGCTCAGGCCCCAATAGTCCCCAGACTCCTCCCATTCATACCCCTCTTTTTTTTTGGTTGAGCGCTCCCCGCGTTCCATTCCACCGGTCGTTCGCGCGGGAGCGAGCTTCAGTCTATCCGTCGGGCGTTACGCATGGCCCAGGCCGTGGCGAACTCGATGCTTGCCGGAATCTCACTGCATCCGCGGCAGATTGCCGATCCGCACCAGCATCTCGGTGAACATCTGCATGTCCGCGTCGAGGTCGGGCACTTCCTTGTATTCCTTGGCGTTGTGCGCGGTGTATTTCTTGCCGGGCATCGCGGGGCCGAAGTTGATCGCGTTGGGCATCAGCTTGGCGGTGGTGCTGCCGGCCGTGGGCACGGGCTTGGCCTCCAGCCCGGTGGTGTCGCCGTAGATGTTCAGCAGCGTCGAGAGCCACGCGCCCTTGGGGTCGCGCGCCATCCAGTTGCCCTGGTCGTACTGGATCTCGAGCCTGACCTTCGCGGCATCGGCCCAGGCCTGCACCTTCGCGGTGACCTGGGCCTTGAGTTCGTCGGGCGTGCGGCCGCGCGGCATGCGCACGTTGACCGTGACCTCGACGCGGCCGTCGGCGCCCGCGCGCACCAGGTTCGGCGAGAAGGTCAGCGGGCCCATGAAGTCGTCGGCATAGCCCAGGCCCAGCTTCTCGCCGAGGTAGCCGGTGCCGTAGAGCGCATCGAGGTAGTCGACCGCCTGGCGAAAGCCGTTGGGCGCGAGCGCGAGGCCCGATTCCTTGAGGAACAGCGCGAGGCGCGGCACCGGGTTCACGCCCTCCTCGGGCCGCGAGCCATGGGCCGAGACGCCGGTCACCTTGAGCTCGATGCTGTCGGCGCCGCGCGCGATGTCGATGGCGAACTTGCCGCCCTGGGCCTCGTACTTGCGCAGGAAGCCGGCCTTCGCGGCCTCGAGCGTCGCGGCCGCCGCGGCGAGGTCGCCGCCCTTGAGCGTGGCGGTGGCGGTCTGCGCGATCGCATTGGCCGAGGCGGCCCCGGCCATCGCGACGATGGTGGTGGCCGCGGGGTCGGCGGGCTGCGCGGGGAAGAACACCTTGAGCGCGCCCGAGCCCTTCTCGGCCACGACCGCCGGATACTTGCTGTCGAGCACGATGTTGTAGGCCGGCAGCGCAGTCTTGTTGCGGTAGTAGAGCATCGCGTCGCCACCGGTCTCCTCGGTGGTCTCGATCATCAGGCGGATGCTGCGCTCGATCGGCAGGCCGCTGTCCTTGACCGCCTTCATCGCATAGAGCACGGCGGCGATCGAGCCCTTGTCGTCGATGGTGCCGCGGCCGTAGAGCAAGTCGCCCACGCGGGTCATGGTGAAGGGATCGAGCTTCGTGCCGTCGTCGAGCACCCATTCGGACAGCACGGCGGGCACCACGTCGGCATGCGTGAGGATGCCGAACTCCTCGCTGCCGCGGCCCTTGAGGCTGACCTCGAAGATGCGGTTGTCGACGTTGCGCCAGGCCAGGCCGAAGTCCTTCGCCATTGTCTCGACCAGCCGGCCGAAGTCGAGGATCGCGGGGCTCTCGTGCGGCGGCACCTGCACGTTGCGCACGGTCGGGATCGCGACCATGGCACCGATGCTCGCGATCGCCGCCTGCTGGTTCTGCAGCCGGTTGTACAGGCCGAGCAGGCGCGCGATGTCGACCAGCGCATCGCCCGCGAGCGGCTGGCGCTGGCCATACGCGGACACGGCGGTGGCCAGTTCCTTGTGGGCCGGGTTCGCGGCGACGGCCTGGGCCAGGAAGGCATTGAAGTCCTTCGCGGTCTGGCCGGCCTGCCAGCGCGCGGCGAGCTGGTCGAGGGCGGGCTTCTTGAGCGTGTCGGCGAAGGCCGTGCCGCCGAGGGCGAGCACGGCGCAGCCGATGGAAAGCACGGGCAGCGAAAGACGGTGGGGCATGGAGGATCTCCCTCGAAGAGCGAACATCCTCCGACGATAGCCGAGCCCGCGGCGCTACCAGCGGTAGGTGGCGGTGGCCACGAGCGACCGCCGCTCGCCGTAGCCGCAGCTGTAGGCGTCGCAGTTGCGCCCGAGGTAGATCCGGTCGGTGAGGTTGCGCGCATTGAGCGCCAGCGCCCAGTGCTCGAAGTCGTAGCCCAGCATCGCGTCGAACACGGTGTACGACGGGATCTTCGCGGGCGCCGTGCCGTTGGCGCCGTGCGTCGAGCCCATGAAGCGCACGCCCAGGCCGGCCTTCACGCCGTTGCCGAAGCGGTAGTCGGCCCAGGCCGAGACCTGGTTGCGCGGCGTGCCAACGAGCTGCTTGCCGATGCGGTCGGGGTTGCTGTCGCTGACGACCTTGGCGGACGGCGTCCAGCTGTAGGCCAGCACGACGTTGAAGCGCGGCATCGGCTCGAAGGCCGCCTCGAGTTCGAGCCCGCGCACGCGCGCCTCGCCGGTCTGGCGCGGCACGAAGTCGCGGTCGAAGGTCACGATGTTCTGCCGCCGCAGGTCGAACACGGCCGCGCTGTAGCTGTCGCGCGTGCCCACGGGCTGGTAGCGCAGGCCGACTTCGTACTGCTTGCCGGTCTCGGGCTTGAAGGGCTGGCGCGTGTCGGGATCGATGGTGGTCGAGGGCGAGAACGACTCCGAGTAGCTGACATAGGGCGCGAGGCCGCCGGGCGCCAGGTAGACCAGTCCCGCGCGGCCGGTGAACTTGTGGTCGGACTGGCGCGTCGTGCTCTCATCGAGGTGGTTGTCGGTGTCGACGCGCGCGCGGTCGTAGCGGCCGCCGAGCGTGGCGACCCAGCGCTCGTTCCACTTGATCTGGTCCTGCAGGTAGATGCCGGTCTGGGACAGCCGCACCCGCGAGTCGGTGTTCGGCGCGGGCATCGAGAACGGCTGGCCGTAGACCGGCGCGAAGACCTCGAGCTGCGGCGCCTCGCCGAAATACATCACCTGGTCGAACACGCTGCGCTGGTAGTCCAGGCCCAGCAGCACGGTGTGCTGCCAGTCGCCCGAACGAAGCTTGGCCTGCACCTGGTTGTCGAGCGTGAAGGTCTTGCCGCGCTCGGGGCTGCTGGCGAACAGCGAGCGGTTGATGGTGTGGAAGTTCGACGGGTCGGCGGGGTTGTCGGGATCGTTGGCAGCGAAGCCGCTGGCGTAGATCTGGCGGTAGTCGGTCTTGATGCGGCCGTAGCGCGCGTTCTGCCGCACGGTCCAGGTGTCGTCGAAGCGGTGCTCGAACAGGTAGCCGAGGTCCCACTGGTCCTGGTTGTAGCGGTCGAAGCCAGGCTCGCCGACGAAGGTCGAGCTCGGGATGCGGCCGTAGGGCGTGCTCAGCAGCGTGCCGGTCACGGGCAGGAAGCCGTAGGCATTGCCGGCGCGGATGCTCGCGTAGTGGGCCAGCACCGTCAGCGAGGTGTCGCCCGAGGGCCGCCAGGTCAGCGAAGGCGCGAGGAACTGACGCCGGTCGCCCACGCGGTCGACCTGGGTCTGGCTGTCCTGCGACATCGCCGTGATGCGGTAGAGCCACTGGCCCTGCGCATCGAGCGGCCCCGAGAAGTCGGCCGCCACGCGCTTGAGCGAGCGGTTGCCGGCCTGCACCTGCACTTCGCGCAACGGCTCCTCGGTGGGCCGCTTGCTGACGACGTTGACCATGCCGCCGGGGCCGGTCTGGCCATAGAGCACCGACGAAGGACCGCGCAGCACCTCGATGCGCTCGGCGCCGTAGCTCTCCATGCGCCAGACCGCGTAGCCCGCGTTGTTGCGCATCTGCATGCCGTCGAGGTAGAAGCCCGGTGAGTAGGCGTCGAAGCCGCGCAGCGAGAGCCAGTCGTAGCGGCTGTCGTAGCCGTCGAAGGCCTTCACGCCGGGCGTGTAGGCCAGCGCGTCGGGCAGGCGCGCGGCGCCCATGGCCGCGACGCGGTCGGCCGTGACGACCGAGATCGACTGCGGCGTCTCGATCAGCGGCGTGTCGGTCTTGGTGCCGGTGGCGCTGCGCTTC
>NZ_JBZAYE010000019.1:0-30551 GCF_058244205.1 Variovorax sp. 20P10.2.4 | reverse complement strand
GTGGCTGGCCGGCGACGCCTCGAGCTATGTGCACGGCGCGCTGGTCGACGTCTCCGGCGGCCGCTGAAGCCCACGCATTCCATTCAACGAGAAGCAGAGCAACCATGAGCAATGTCGAACCCCTCCGTTCCGAAGTCCGCGATGGCATGCGCATCGACTGGGACGTGCCCATCGTCATGGACGACGGCCTGGTGCTGCGCGCCGACGTCTTCCGCCCCGAGGCGCCGGGCCGCTACCCGGTGGTGCTGACCTGCGGCCCGTACGCCAAGGGCCTGTCGTTCCAGGAGGGCTATCCGAGCGCGTGGAACGGCATGGTGCTGGAGTTCCCCGAGGTCGGCGCGGGCTCGACCAACAAGTACCAGAGCTGGGAGGTGGTCGACCCCGAGAAGTGGGTGCCCGACGGCTACGCATGCGTGCGCGTGGACTCGCGCGGCTGCGGCCGCTCGCCGGGCTTCGTCGACCACTTCTCGGCGCGCGAGACGCAGGACTTCTTCCAGGCCATCGAGTGGGCCGGCGTCCAGCCGTGGAGCAACGGCAAGGTCGGCCTCAACGGCATCTCCTACTACGGCATGAACCAGTGGCAGGTGGCTTCGCTGCAGCCGCCGCACCTGGCCGCGATGTGCATCTGGGAAGGCGCTTCCGACTGGTACCGGGACGCCACGCATCACGGCGGCATCCTCAGCACCATGTGGGCCAACTGGTACGACATGCAGGTCAAGACCGTGCAGCACGGCCTCGGCGAGCGCGGCCCGCGCAGCAAGGTGCACGGCGACACGGTGTGCGGTCCCGAGACGCTGTCCGACGCGCAGCTGCAGGTCAACCGCTCGCAGTTCGGCGACGACATCCTCGGGCATCCGCTCGACGACGCCTGGCACCGCGAACGCTCGGCCGTGTGGGACCGGATCCGCGTGCCTTTCCTCTCGGCCGCCAACTGGGGCGGGCAGGGGCTGCACACGCGCGGCAACTTCGAGGCCATCGCGCGCGCGGCCTCGTCCGAGAAATGGCTCGAGGCGCACGGCCTGGCGCACTGGACGCACTTCTACACCGACTACGGCGTGCAGCTGCAGAAGCGCTTCTTCGACCACTACCTCAAGGGCGAGGCCAATGGCTGGCGCGAGCGGCCCAAGGTGCAGCTGCAGGTGCGGCACGTGGACCGCTTCGTCGAGCGGCCGGAGCACGAGTGGCCGCTGGCGCGCACCCGCTGGACGCGCTACTACCTGCACTTCGGCGACCATTCGCTGCGCACCGAGCCGCCCGCCGCGCCGGCCACGGTGGACTACGAGGCGCTGGGCGACGGCCTGACCTTCATGTCGCTGCCGCTGGCACATGACACCGAGATCACCGGGCCTTCGGCCGCGCGCCTGCGGCTGTCGTCGTCGACCGCCGATGCGGATGTGTTCCTGGTGCTGCGCGTCTTCACGAGCGACCTGCGCGAGATCACCTTCCAGGGCGCGCTCGATCCGCACACGCCCGTGGGGCAGGGCTGGCTGCGGGCCTCGCACCGCAAGCTCGATCCGCGGCTCAGCCAGCCCTACCGTCCCTACCACCCGCACGACGCGCTCGAGCCGCTCGAGCCCGGCCAGCCCGTGGACCTCGACGTGGAAGTGCTGCCGACCTCGATCGTGGTGCCGGCCGGCTACCGCATCGCGCTGTCGGTGCGCGGCAAGGACTACGAGTGGCAGGCGAGCACCGGCCTGAAGCTCTCGAACCTGAAGAACGAGCTCAAGGGCTGCGGCCCGTTCCTGCACAACGATCCGCGCGACCGGCCCGCGGAGATCTACGGCGGGCGCAGCACGCTGCACTGCGATCCGGCCGACCCGCCCTTCATCCTGCTGCCCGTCATTCCCGACTAGGCGCGGCGAGACACGTACCGGCGCCACAACCACAAGGAGACAAGACATGAGCATCGATCGCCGCCAATTCATCGCGACCGCGGGCAGCGCCGCGGCACTGGCCAGTTGCCCGCCGCTGGCGCGGGCGCAGTCCGGGCCGATCCGGCTGGGCCTGCTGACGATCCGCACCGGCCCGCTCGCCTCGGGCGGCCTCGACATCGAGCGTTCGCTGCAGCAGTACCTGCGCGAGCGCGGCCAGACCCTCGGCGGGCGCAAGGTCGAGCTGGTGGTGGCCGACACCGCCGGCGTGCCGGCCACCGCGCGCACCAAGGCGCAGGAGCTGGTGGAGCGCAACAAGGTGCATGCGCTCACCGGACCGATGGCGGCCTTCGAGGCGCTGGCCATCGACGACTACGTCCGCCAGCAGCAGGTGCCCACGCTGTGGATGCCCGGCGCCGAGGACATGACGCAGCGCAAGACCAATCCCTGGGCGGTGCGCGCCACGGCCACCTCGGCTCAGTGCTCGCATCCCATGGGCGACTACTGCGCGAAGGTCCTCAAGTACAAGCGCATGGTGGTGATCGCCGACGACCTGGCCTTCGGCCACGAGACCGTGGGCGGCTTCCAGCGCGCCTTCGAGGACGCCGGCGGCAAGGTCGTGCAGCGCCTCTTCTCGCCGCTCACGGTGCCGGACTACGGCAGCTACCTGGCGCAGCTCAAGACCGACGCCGACGCGATCTTCATCGGCTTCGCGGGCTCCAACGGCTTCCGCTTCCTGCGCCAGTTCAACGAGTACGGCCTGGCGGGCAAGCTGCCCGTGGTGGGCAACATGACGGCGCTCGAGGAGTCGGTGCTGCGCAACATGGGCGACGAGGCCCTCGGCGTGCTCACCGCCTGCTGGTACTCCGCCGAACTCGACAACGAGGTGAACCGCAAGTTCTCGGCCGCCTTCCGCGCCGAGACGCGCTACGACCCCGGCCTCTACGCGGCCATGGGCTACGTCAACGGCGCCGTCTTCGAGGCGGCGGTGACGGCCGCCAACGGCCAGGCCGAGGACAAGGCCGTCTTCATGAAGGCGCTGCGCGAGGTGAAGCTCGCCAAGACCGCGCGCGGGCCGGTCTCGTTCGACGCCTACGGCAACGTGGTGGGCGACGTCTACATCCGCAAGGTGGTCCGCAAGGAGGGGCGCCTCGTCAACTCGGTGATCGACACCTACCCGAACGTGAGCCAGTTCTGGAAGTACGAGCCCGCGGCCTTCCTCAAGGAGCCGGTGTATTCGCGCAGCTTTCCGCTGGCCAGGCACCTGGAGAGCTGAGCGCATGCCCTCGACGCAATTCATGGTGCTGCAGGCGCTCAACAGCCTCTCGCTGGGCGCGGTGCTGTTCCTTCTGTCCTCCGGCTTCTCGCTGATCTTCGGCCTGATCCGCACGGCGAACCTCTCGCACGGCGCCTTCTTCATGCTCGGCGCCTACCTCGGCGTGATGGTGTTCAGCCGCGTCGCGAGCCTGTGGCTGGCCGTGCTCGCGGCTGGCGTCGCGCTCGGCGTGCTCGGCGCGCTGGTCGAGCGCTTCCTGATCCGGCGGCTGGCCGGCAACGCGCTCAACCAGGTGCTGGCCACGCTGGGGCTGTCGTTTATCATCGCCGACGCCTGCCTGCTGCTGTGGGGCGGCGACCCGATCCCGCTCGCGACGCCGGAGCTGCTGCGCAAGCCGCTGGTGGTCTTCGGCATGGCCTTTCCCGCCTACCGGCTGTTCCTGCTCGGCGTGGCGGCCGCGATCGCGCTGGCCCTGCACCTGATGATCGACCGCACCCGGCTGGGCGCCATGATCCGCGCGGGCGTCGACGACATGCCGATGGCACGCGCCGTCGGCGTACCGGTGTCGCGCCTGCTGACGCTGGTGTTCAGCCTCGGCGCCGCGCTCGCGGGCATCGGCGGGGTGCTCGGCGCGCCGATCCTCTCGGCCTATCCCGGCATGGACGCTGACATGCTGCCGCTGGCGCTGATCGTCGTCATCCTCGGCGGCGTGGGCAGCCTGCTTGGCGCCTTCGTCGGCAGCTTCGTCATCGGCGCGATCTACACCTTCGGCACCGCGCTGCTGCCCGACCTCGCCTACGTGATCCTGTTCCTGCCGATGATCTTCGTCATCGCCTTCCGCCCGCGCGGCCTGTTCGGGAGGATCGCCGCATGACCCGCACCATCGCCGGCTGGCTGGCGCTGCTGGCCGCGCTCGCCGCCATGCCCTGGGTCGCGGGCGAGTACTACGTCAACCTCGCGACGCAGATCCTGATCGCCGCGCTGTTCGCCTCCAGCCTCAACATCCTCGTCGGCTATGGCGGCCTGACCTCGCTCGGCCATGCCTCCTTCCTCGGCATGGCGGCCTACGGCAGCGCATGGCTGACCACCTCGCAGGGCCTCGATGCCTGGACGGCCGCGCCGCTCGCGCTGGCCGCCGCGGTGCTGACGGCCGCGGTGTTCGGCTGGATCGCCCTGCGCGCCAGCGGCATCGGCTTCCTGATGATCACGCTCGCATTGAGCCAGGTGCTCTGGGGGCTGGCCTACCGCTGGTCCTCGGTGACCGGGGGCGACAACGGCCTCGCCGGCCTGGGGCGGCCTTCGCTGCCGGGGGTGGACCTGAACGCCTCGACGCCGTTCTTCTACTTCACGCTGGCGGTGGTGGCGCTCGGGATGGCGGTGCTCATGGTCTTCGTCGCCTCGCCGTTGGGCACCTCGCTGCGCGGCACGCGCGACCAGCCGCGGCGCATGGCGGCGCTGGGCCACGACGTCTGGCGGGTGCGCTGGATCGCCTTCGTGTTCGTCGGCTTCCTCGGCGGCGTCTCGGGCCTGCTCTATGTCTACTACCACAAGTACATCCATCCGAGCTCGCTGGCACTGGGCTCCTCGGCCGAAGCCCTGCTCGGCGTGATGACCGGCGGCACCGGGACGCTGGCCGGGCCGGTGGTGGGCGCGGCGATCGTGCTGCTGCTCAAGAACTACGTCTCGGGCTACGTCGAGCGCTGGAACATGTTGCTGGGCTTCGTGTTCGTGTTCATCGTCGTCTGGATGCCGCAGGGCGTGGTGCCCGGCGTGCGCCGCCTGTTCGGCGCGGCGCGGGAGGAGCGGCCATGAATGCGCCCGCGCTCGAGATCCGCCATCTCGCGAAATCCTTCGGCGGGCTGCCCGTGACCCAGGACGTCTCGCTCGCGATCGCACAGGGCGAGCGGCGGCTGATGCTCGGTCCGAACGGCGCCGGCAAGACCACGCTGTTCAACCTGATCGCCGGCGACCTGCGCAGCGATGCCGGCGAGATCCGCATCTTCGGCCAGGACGTGACCACGCTGCGCAGCGACCAGCGCGCGCAGCTCGGGCTGGCGCGCACCTTCCAGATCATCACGCTGTTCGACCGCGACACTGTGGCGCAGAACCTGATGCTGAGCCTGCTCGGCCGCTCGCCGCTGCGCTGGACCGCCTGGCACCCGATGCGCCCCGAGGCCGGCTTCGACGAGCGCGCGCAGGAAGCGCTCGAGATGGTCGGACTGCAGGACGCCGCGCGGCGTCGGCTCGGTACCTTGTCCTATGGCGAGAAGCGGCGCGTGGAGATCGCGATGGCGCTGGTGCAGCGGCCCCGGCTGCTGCTGCTGGACGAGCCGCTGGCCGGCCTGTCGCAGGGCGAGCGCGTGGCGATCCGGCAGCTGCTCGACCGCATACCGAGGGAGACCACGGTCGTGATGATCGAGCACGACATGGACGTGGCCCTCGACTTCGCCGACCGTATCACCTTGCTGCATTACGGAAAGATCCTGGTGGAGGGCACGCGCGCGGAGGTGGTGAACCACCCCAGGACACGGGAGATCTATCTTGGCCAATGAAACGGCATTGACGCTGGCCGGCGTGGATGCGCTCTACGGCGACAGCCAAGTGCTCCACGGCGTGGGCTTCTCGGTGCGCGCGGGGACCGTGCTGGCACTGCTCGGTCGCAACGGCGCGGGCAAGTCCACCTGCATCAGCAGCATCATGGGCTTGCTGGCCGGCGGCCGCGGCCGCATCGCGTTGTTCGGCGAAGCGATCGGGCGCGCGAGCCCCGAGCGCATCGCGCGCCTGGGCATCGGGCTGGTGCCGCAGGGCCGGCGCGTGTTCGCCACGCTGTCGGTGAAGGAGAACCTCGATGTCGCGAAGCAGCCGCCGCGCCACGCGGGCTGCGCCGCATGGACCATGGCGCGCGTCTTCGAGCTGTTCCCGCGTCTGTCCGAACGGCGCCACCAGGCGGCCGGTTCGCTGTCGGGCGGCGAGCAGCAGATGCTGGCCATCGCGCGCGCGCTGATGGGAAATCCGCGCGTGCTGCTGCTCGACGAGCCCTCGGAAGGGCTCGCGCCGCAGATCGTGGTCGAGGTCTCGCGCACCATCGCGCTGCTCAAGGCCGAGGGGCTGACGATCGTGCTGGTGGAGCAGAACCTGCGGCTGGCCGTCGAGCTGTCCGACGATGCCGTGGTCATCAACACCGGGCACGTCGTGTTCGCGGGGAGCACCTCGGCACTGCGCGCGGATCCGGCCCTGATCGAACACCACCTCGGAATGCACTGAACCACCATGATCATCGAGATGCGCACCTACACCCTTCGCCCTGGCACCACGGCGGAGTACTTCCGGATCTACGAAGCCGAAGGCCTCGCGCTGCAGCGAAGCATCCTCGGCAACTACCTGGGGTCGTACCGCAGCGAGATCGGGCCCTTGAACCAGGTGGTCCACCTGTGGGGCTTCGACAGCCTCGACGAGCGCCAGTCGCGGCGCGACCGGCTCGCGGCCGATCCGCAATGGCAACGCGCGGTGGAACTGTTCATCGGCTTCTTCGTGGCGCAGGAAAGCAAGATCCTGCTGCCTGCGGCATTCACGGGGCCGATCGCCATGGCCGGGGCGTGATGGCTTGCACGATGCGATGAACTGACCGAGGCCGCCTCGCCTAAACCGCGGCGAGACGCAACCCGGATGCAAGAGCGAGGAAACCGTCGATCGCCTTCTGGGAAGCCTCGTGCGGGTCCTCCGCGCTGGCGATCCACAACGACGCCCCGAGCAATGCGCCCATGATCAGTCGCGCCGTGGCGGGCGCATCGACGGGCCGCACCGTCTTCTCGGCGATGAGCTTCTCGATACTGCGCTGCGTGCTCATGATGCAGGAGTTCTGGCTGGGCCAGCGCGATGGATCTCCCAGCACCGCCGGTCCGTCGAGAAACACGATGCGCTGGATCTCCGGCTCGAGCGCCATCTTGATGTAGGCAATGCTTTCGTCGATGAAGCCGTCCCAGGTCGTCTTCGCTTCATCGACGATGGCGGTGAGCCGGGCCGTCATCTCCGCGTCGATCTGCGCGATCACCGCCTCGAGCAAGCCCTTCTTGTCCCCGAAGTGATGGTAGAGGGCGCCGCGCGTGAGCCCGGCCTGGGCGGTCAGCACGTCCATCGAGCTCTGCGCGAATCCCTGGGTGGCAAACGATTCTCTTGCCGCTTTGATGAGCTTGGCACGGGTCTCCAAGATCATGTCCGAACGCTTCTGTGCCATGAAATCCTCAAATTGACCTACGCGGCGTATGTGAATTGACATACGTCGCGTATGTGAAATAGCATACTCACATACGAGGCGTATGTTAGTTGCTGGCGGGTGCTCTGGAAAGCGTCGCGCCGCCGCCTGGACATCCTGGAATCGATCGCAGCCGAGGGAATCGCGATGAACATCTATGAGCAGGGGTTGGGTCGGAACGCGGCGAACTTCGAGCCGTTGTCGCCGACGAGCTTCATCGAGCGAAGCGCGCAGGTCTTCGCCGACATGCCCGCCGTGATTCACGGCGATCGCCGCTTCAGCTGGTCGCAATGCAGGGACAGGTCGGCCCGGCTGGCTGCCGCGCTGCGCGAACTCGGGGTTCGACGCGGCGACACGGTCAGCGTCATGCTCGCCAACACGCCCGAGATGATCGAAGCGCACTACGCGGTGCCGGGTATCAACGCGGTGCTGAACACGCTGAACACCCGGCTCGATGCGGACCTGCTGGCCTGGCAGATGAACCACTGCGAGACCCGGGTGCTGATCACCGACAGCGAGTTCGCACCGGTCATGCGGCAAGCGTTGCGCGCGCTGAAGCAGGTCCATGGCCGCACGCCGATCGTGATCGACGTGTGCGATTCCGAACGCATCGGTCCTCACGAACGCGTCGGCCAGCACGCGTACGAGGCGCTCCTGGCTTCCCACCTGCCGGTGCCCAAGCTGCAAGGGCCGCTCGACGAGTGGGATGCGATCGCCGTCAGCTACACCTCGGGGACCACCGGCGATCCGAAGGGCGTGGTGACACACCATCGCGGGGCGTACCTGAACGCGGTGTGCAACGTCGCGGTCTGGACGATGCCTCCCTTCGCACGCTATCTCTGGACCCTGCCGATGTTCCATTGCAACGGCTGGTGTTTCCCCTGGACGGTGGCGCTTCTCGGCGGGGTGCATGTGTGCCTGCGGAAGGTGGAAGCCAAGGCGATCTTCGCCGCCATGCGGGACCACGGGGCCGACCACTACAGCGCCGCACCGATCGTGCACGACCTCCTGATCGCGGCACCTGCCGAAGACAGGCTGGTGATCGCGCACAAGGTCCGCGCGATGGTCGCGGGCTCCGCACCACCCGCCGCCATGATCGAGGGCATGGCCCGTCTCGGCATCGAGATGATCCATGTCTACGGACTGACGGAGGTGTACGGGCCCGCGGCCGTTTCTGCCAGACAACCGTCCTGGGACCAGGCCAGTCCGGCCGAGCAGGTGCGGTTGAACGGACGGCAAGGCGTGCGCTATCCGCTGCAGGAAGACATGACGGTGCGCGACCCGGTCACCCTGCAAGCGGTGCCCGCCGATGGCGAAACCATCGGCGAGATCATGTTTCGCGGCAACATCGTGATGAAGGGCTACCTGAAGAACGAGGCCGCCACCGACAGCGCCTTCGAGGGCGGCTGGTTCCATACGGGCGACCTCGCGGTCCTGGAGCCCGATGGCTACGCCAGGATTCGCGATCGCAGCAAGGACGTGATCATCTCCGGCGGCGAGAACATCAGCTCCATCGAGGTCGAGGACGCCCTGTATCGCCATCCGGCCGTGCTGTCGTGCGCTGTCGTCGCCAAGCCCGATGCCAGATGGGGCGAGACGCCCCTGGCATTCGTCGAGTTGCGGCCGGGCACCGAGGCCACGGCGGAACAACTGATGGCCCACTGCCGAACGATGCTCGCCAAATACAAGATCCCGCGCGAAGTTCGATTCGAGGCGCTGCCCAGGACGGCGACCGGAAAGATCCAGAAGTTCCAGCTCCGCCGCAAGGCCAGTTCGGCGGAGGCGCTCGAATGAGCGCGCGCCAGGCCGAAGCCCCCTAGCTCCCCCGCCATGTAGCGGCACACCCATGCCGCGGACTCTCCACCACACGTGGGGAGGGTCTGCGCACGCCCGGTTTTCTTGCTCGTCCACCCACCCCGTCCTTGCACAGGAGTATTCATGATCGAAAGTCTCATCGGTTACCAGTCGCCATCCATGATTGCCGACGCGGCGACGCGGAAGTCCCTCCATGGCTTCATCGCGCAGACGCTGCACGCGCTCTCCACGCCCGACTCGGGCGTCGCCGCGTACTTCGCGGACCCTGACATCGTGATCGCCGGCTCCGGCCTCGACGAGTACTTCATCGGACCCGAGAAGGCACAGGCCGGCGTGCGATGGGTGACCACGCTGGGTATTCGGTGGGAGCCGAAGGTCGTCCTGTGCTGGATGCAGGGCGACATCGCCTGGGCCCAGATCCGCATCGACGGCCACAAGATGGAAGCCGGTGCGCCGGCGGTGGTCCCGTACGTGGCGACCGGAATCTTCAGGCGCAAGACCGATGGCTGGACCTGGCTCTATTGGGGCGGGGGTGAGCCGCAAAAGGAGCCGCGCCTGTAGTCCGGGCGCGATGCCCGATGTCGAACAGGACCACCCCGATGACTGACCGGAACGTGCTGGTCGCCGCCACCGGCGACGCGCCCCCTCGCCGAGTCGCGAGCGCGAAGAAGATCGGCCTCATCGTCAATCCGATCGCAGGCATGGGCGGGCGCGTCGGCCTCAAGGGGACCGATGGTGCCGACGTGCTGGACGAGGCGAGGCGACGGGGTGCGCGGCCGGTCTCGAGCGAAAGAGCCCTGCAGGCCCTGAAGAAGCTGGTGGCTTCGAAGGCCGAGTTCTCGCTGGTCACGGCGCAGGGAGAGCTCGGCGAGGATGTCGCGCGGCAGGCCGGCTTGCATCCGGTCGTGGTCCACGGCAAGCCGCATGCGGGCAGCACCCCCGCGGACACGCGGGAGGCCGTGGCCGCGATGCTGCGCGAGTGCGTTGACCTCCTGCTGTTCGCAGGGGGAGACGGCACCGCGCGCGACGTGCTGAGCGTTGCCGGTGATCGAGTGCCGATGCTCGGAATTCCAACGGGCGTGAAGATGTACTCGGCCGTCTTCGGCACGAGCGCCCTGAACGCGGGCGACCTGGCGGCACGCTTCATCGAGGGCGATCCATCGGTGCGGCTTCGCGAGGCCGAGGTGATGGACATCGACGAGATGGCGATGCGGGAGGACAGGATGTCGGCCCGACTCTACGGCTACGCCCAGAGCCCGCATCACCGTCAGCTGGCGCAGAACGCCAAGGCCGGATCGGGGTTGTCCGAGAACGTGGCGCTCGAGGCCGTGTCGCGGCAACTGGCCCGCCAGATGCGCCCCGGCTGCCTCTACATCCTGGGGCCGGGCACCACGACGCGCCGCGTGATGTCGGCACTCGGCTTGCCCAAGACGCTGCTGGGCGTGGACGCCGTGCTCGACGGCGCACTCGTCGGCGCCGACCTCGATGAGCACGCGCTGCTCGAACTGATGCAGGGGCGCGAAAGCTACATCGTCGTCAGCGTGCTCGGCGGGCACGGCAGCCTGTTCGGTCGAGGGAACCAGCAGATCAGCGCGGACGTGATTCGCCAGGTCGGACGCGACCACATCCAGATCGTCGCGACCCTCGAGAAACTCGTCGCCCTGGAATCGGGTGCGCTGCACGTCGATACGGGCGACGAAGAAGTGGACGCCATGTTGAGCGGCTACCTGCCGCTTCGCACGGCGCCCGATCGCACGGTGTATTTCAAAGTCAGATCGTGACCCTATCCATACCAGATTCAAGTGAAGGAACACCAGATGAATAACGGTACCGCCCATCCCTACATGGCGAACTCGGTCCCCGCGATCAAGCGGGAGATGCTCGACGCCATCGGCGTGGAGACCATCGAAGAATTGTTCGAGCAGATTCCGCGCGAACATCGCCTGCAGCGTCCGATCGACTTGCCGCCGGCGCTCACCGAAAGCGAGCTGCGCCGGCACATGGTGACGACGCTCGCCAGGAACAGGACCGCCGAGCAGAACCTCAACTTTCTCGGCGCCGGCTGCTGGCAGCACCACGTGCCTGCTGCCTGCGACGAGGTCGTGCGCCGCAACGAATGGTTGACCTCGGTCTTCGGCGAGCCCAGTTCCGACCATGGCCGCAACCAGGCGTGGTTCGAGTTCTGCAGCCAGCTCGGTGAGCTGCTCGACATGGACCTGGTCGGGCTGCCGGTGCGAAGCTGGGGCGTTGCCGCCGGCCACGCCATTCGCATGGCATCGAGAATCACGAGCCGCAACGAGGTCGTCGTCGTTCGCGCGATCGACCCCGAGCGGCTCGCGGTCATCCAGAGCCTGTGCGAGCCGGTCGACATGGCCAGCCATATCGCGATACGCATGGTCGACTACGACCCCGCGACCGGCTTGATGGATCTCGACCATCTGCGCGCGACGCTCACGTCGAAGACCGCCGCCGTGTACTTCGAAACGCCGTCGTACTTCGGCGTGATCGAGCAGCACGGCGCGCAGATCGCCGAACTGGCCCACGCCGTGGGGGCCGAGGTGATCGTCGGCGTGGACGCCATCTCCCTGGGCGTGCTGTCCGCCCCCGTCCACTATGGCGCCGACATCGTCGTGGGAACGACCCAGCCGCTGGGCGTGCACATGAACGGCGGCGGCGGCGCCGCCGGCTTCATCGCCTCGCGCGACGAGGAGCGCTATGCGCACCAGTACCCGACGCTGTTCATCAGCATCTCCGAGACCACCAAGGAGGGCGAGTACGGATTCGGCCTGAGCCTGTTCGAGCAATCGTCGTACGGGCTGCGCGACAAGGGCAACGACTGGACCGGGCATTCCGTGTACATGTGGGCGATCGCCAATTCGGTGTACATGGCCATGATGGGTCCTCAGGGCTTCGAGGAAGTCGGCGAGCTGATCCTGCAGCGAGCGCACCATGCCGCCCGCGTGCTGGGCCGGATTCCCGGGGTGCGCGTCGTCTTTCCCGATGGCTTCTTCAAGGAGTTCGTCGTCAACTTCGACGGCACCGGGGTGCCCGTGGCGCAGATCAACAAGCGGCTGCTCGCGCTCGGCATCTTCGGCGGCAAGGACCTGAGCAAGGACTTCCCGGCGCTCGGCGCCAGCGCCTTGTACTGCGTGACCGAAATCCACACGCTGGCCGACATCGAGCGCCTGGCCGACGCCATCCAGAAAGCGATCCAACCATGAACACCAAGCTGCGCGAATATCACGCTCCGGTATGGAGCGAGCCCGTCATTCTCGAAATGGGCCATCCAGGGCGCCGAGGCGTTCTCTTCTCTCCCGTCGAAGACACGGTGCGCGCCACGGTCGGCGACGCCGCGAGCCTGATCCCCTCGACCATGCGGCGAGCGCGCAAGCCCGCGCTGCCGGAGCTGTCGGAACCCGAGGTGCTCTACCACTATCTGCGCCTGTCCCAGCAGACCCTGGGCATGATGAACATCAGCCTGTTCGGCACCTGCACGATGAAATACAACGCGCAGATCAACGAGGCGATGGCCTGGCGGCCCGAGGTCACGCACCTGCATCCGTACCAGGACGAGGACACGATGCAGGGAGCGCTCGAGATCGTCCACGGGATGGACAAGATCCTGCGCGAGCTCTCGGGCATGGACCAGTTCGTGTTCCAGGCCGGTGGCGGCGCGGACGCCGCCTACACGAGCTGCGCCGTGACCCGGGCCTACCACGCGGCCCGGGGCGAGCTCGCGCAGCGCGACGAGATCATCACCACGATCCAGACCCATCCCAGCAGCGCGGCCACCGCCGCCGCGGCCGGGTTCAAGGTCATCACGCTGATGATCGAGGAGAACGGCTACCCGTCGCTCGAAGCGCTCAAGGCCGCCGTCTCGAACCGCACGGCCGCCTTGATGCTCAACAACCCCGACGACATGGGCGTCTACAACCCGGAGATCCGCGAGTGGACCCGCATCGTGCGCGAAGCGGGCGGCATCAGCTTCTACGACCACGCGAACTTCAACGGTGCGATGACCAAGATCCGCGCCCGCGAGCTGGGGTTCGATGCCTGCATGTTCATGCTGCACAAGACCTTCGGCGCGCCCAAGAGCGGGGTAGGTGGTCCCGCGGTCGGTGCCTATGGCTGCTCGGCCGAACTCGCGCCCTTCATGCCCAAGCCGCTGGTGGCGTTCGACGGCGAGCGTTACAGCCTCGACTACGACCGGCCGCAGAGCTGCGGCAAGATCCGCGAGTTCTGGGGCAACCTGCCGGTGATCGTCAAGGCCTATGCGTGGTCGCGTTCCATGGGGGCCGAAGGCATGGCCGAGGCCTCGGACCTGTCGGTGCTCGCGAACAACTACATGGAGCGTGGCCTGCTCGCGATTCGCGGCGTCACGCGCTCCCATCCCGATGCGAAGAGCCCACGCCTCGAGATGACGCGCTACAGCCTCCAGCAGCTCAAGGAAGACACCGGCGTCGACGTGCATGACGTGCAGAACCGCATGGCCGATTTCGGCATCGACCCGATGTGGACCAGCCACCATCCGTGGCTGGTTCCCGAGCCCTTCACGCCGGAGGCGGGCGAGATGTATGGCAAGGAAGCCCTCGACACCTGGATTGCCGTGTTGGCCCGAATCTCCGACGAGGCCTATTCGAATCCCGAGCTCGTGAAGACGGCTCCGCACAACCAGGCGGTGCATCGACTGAAGAACGCGTTGATCGACAACCCCGAGCACTGGGCCATGACTTGGCGCGCCTACCAGCGCAAGAGCAAGCTGGAAAAGTCGCCTTTGGCCGAACCGCCGCGGCACGGGCAGTGAGTTGGAAGGCATGACGAACTTCGACCGGCACCCCGGTTACTCGGCCATGTTCAAGGACGGGCACCTGACGCTGGGCCTCTTCTTCGCGATCGAGTCCTACCAGGGCGCGATCCCGGAGATGGACGTGGCCAGCCAGGTCCGCATCGCGAAGATGGCCGAGTCGCACGGCTTCGCGGCGCTCTATTTCAGGGACGTGCCCCTCCATGTGCCTTCCTTCGGCGACGTGGGGCATATCTACGACCCCTGGGTGTTCATGGGCCATGTGGGGGCGCACACCTCGCGCATCGCGCTGGCCACCGGCAGCATCATCACGACGCTGCGGCATCCCCTGCATGTCGCCAAGGCCGCCGCGTCCGTGGACCGGCTCTCGAACCAGCGCCTGGTGCTGGGGCTCGCCACCGGCGACCGGCCGACGGAATTCGCAGCCTTCAACCAATCGCTCGACAACCGCGGCGAGCTGTTTCATGAAGCACTCGCCGTCATGCGGACGGCCTGGCGGGAGGACTTCCCGCGTGTCGCCACACCCAGGGTCGACCTGTCGGGTGGCGACACGCTGCCCAAGCCGGCGCTGCGCGACATTCCGGTGCTGGTCACGGGCAACTCGCGCCAGTCGGTCGCGTGGATCGCGCAGCACGCGGATGGATGGCTCCACTACCCGCAGAACGTGGACCCGCAGGCCGTGACGATCCATCAATGGCGCTCGCTGCACCAGGGCTTCAAGCCCTTTGCCCAGTCGCTCTACATCGATCTGGCCGAAGATCCCGATGCAGCGCCCACGCCCATCTTCCTGGGCTTCAAGTCCGGCCATCGCTTTCTCGTCGAGTACCTCGGCGCCTTGAGGGACATTGGCGTGAACCACGTCGGCTTCAATCTCAAATACGGATCGCGCCCGGCGGCCGAGGTGGTCCAGGAGCTTGGCGAGTTCGTGGTGCCGCATTTCCCTGCGCATGCGGTATCTCGAGATCTCCCTAAAGACAAAGCTGGAAGCTGAACAAGGTGTCCGAACCCCTCATGACCAAGATGGCCTACCCCACAACCCGTCGTGTCGACGTCGTCGATGAGCTGTTCGGGCTAAAGGTCGCCGACCCATTTCGCTGGCTCGAGGCGGACGCGCGCAGCGACGCCGACGTGGCCGCCTGGATCCAGGCGCAGAGCGAACTGACGGCGGGCGCCTTGGCATCGCTGCCCGCGCGCGATATTTTTCGCGAGCGGCTGACCGCGCTGTTCGACCACGAGCATTTCACCGCGCCCCACCCGCGCGGCGGGTGCTACTTCCACCTGCGCCAGTCCGGCCTGAAGAACCAGCCCACGCTCCTCGTGCGCGAGGGCGTGGAGGGGGAGGACCGTGTGCTCCTCGATCCCGACACATGGTCCGACGACGGCACCGTGGCGCTGGCGGAGTGGGCCGCATCCAGGGACGGTGGCCATGTCGCCTATGCGGTTCAGGAGAGCGGTACCGATTGGCGGACCATCAAGGTCGTCGATGCGGCCACCGGCGAGGTGCTCGAAGACAGGATCGAGTGGGTCCGGTTCACGGCGATCGCGTGGGCCGCCGACGGTTCCGGCTTCTTCTATGCACGCTATCCCGAGCCAGGCGACGGTGCCGCGTCACAGGCGGCCCTTGCCAACCACGCGGTCTACTTTCATGCGATCGGTACGCGGCAGTCGGAAGACCGGCTGCTGTACGCGACGCCCGAGCGGCCCGAGCTACTGCATTTCCCCGATGTCACCAACAGTGGCCGCCATGCGTTGATCTACTCCACGCCGGGCTCCCAGACCAATTCGCTGACCGTCGTGGACCTCGCCAGCGACGGTTGGGATACGCGCACGCTGGTCGTGGATTTCGACAACGAATGGACGGTGGTCGGCGACATGGGCAGCACGCTCTATGTGCTGACCAGCCATGCGGCGGAGCGCCGCAGGATCGTGACCCTCGACCTCGCGGCCGAGAATCCGGTCGCGGTCGAACTCGTGCCCGAAGACACTGCGGTGCTGAGCCATGCCTGGCTGGTCGGCGGGCGCTTGATGGCCACCTATTTCGTCGACGTCAAGAGCGAGATCCGGCGCTACACGCTCGACGGCCGGCCCGACGGCACGATCGCGTTGCCGGGCATCGGCAGCGCGGGCGGCTTCCAGGGCCATCGCGACGACAACGAAGCCTTCTTCGTCTTCACCAGCTTCAATGCGCCGACCACGATCTATCGCTACGACGTGGCCGCCAACACGCAGGCCGTGTGGGCAGCACCGAAGGTGGGTGTCGATCTGGAACGCATCGTGGTCGAGCAGCATTTCTACGGCGCGAAGGACGGCACCCGCGTGCCGATGTTCATCGTGCGGCGCGACGACGTCGTCGGCGCGGCGCCCACGCTGCTGCACGGCTACGGCAGCTTCGGCATCAGCATGGTTCCGTTCTATTCACCCGACCAGCTGGCGTGGGTCGAGCAGGGCGGCGTGCTGGCCATTGCCAACATCCGTGGCGGCGGGGAGTACGGCAAGGCTTGGCACAACGGCGCGCGCATGGACAGGAAGCAGACCAGCTTCGACGACTTCATCGCTGCCGCCGAGTATCTGCACGACCGCGGGATCGCATCCGAAGATGGCCTGGCAGTCCATGGGGAATCCGCCGGTGGCCTGCTCGTGGGCGCGGTCGTCAATCAACGCCCCGAGTTGTTCGCGGCCGCCTTGCCGGGCGTTGGGGTGATGGACATGCTGCGTTTCAACCAATTCACCGGCGGCCACCTGTGGACGGGCGAGTATGGCGATCCGGCAGACCCGGCGCACTTCGACAACTTGCTGGCCTACTCGCCGTATAACAACGTGGCCGCCGGCAGGCGCTATCCCGCGATCCTCGCCACCACCGCTGACACCGACGATCGCGTGGTGCCCGCACACACCTTCAAATACATCGCGGCCATCCAGGCCGCCGACACCGGGTCGCGGCCGCATCTCGTGCGCATCGAGACCCGCGCGGGCCATGGTGCCGGCAAGCCGATGAAGAAGGTGATCGACGAGCTGGCCGACAAGTGGGCGTTCGCCGCGCATTGGACGGGGCTGAAGTAGAGGCGACCGTGGCGCTGGTCGCCGCTGGTCAGGCGTGCTTCGTCACGCAGTCCATCCGCCGTCGGCGTTGATGGCCTGGCCGGTAATGAGACGGCCGTGCTCCGATGCGAGGAACGCGACGAGCGCGGCGACTTCTTCCGGCTTGCCGTAACGTCCGATGGCCATCATCTTGGCGTGCGCGACCGAGTGCGGATTCCGGTCCGGATCCGCTGGGTTCATTTCGGTGTCGGTCGGTCCGGGATTGACCGTGTTCACGGTAATGCCACGGCTGCCGAGTTCCCGCGCCAATGCGCGCGTGAGTCCCGCCACTGCCGCTTTCGACGCGGTATAGATCGAAAGTCCGGGAAAGTTGGCCACCTGTCCGAAGGCGGAGCCGATGGCAACGATCGTGCCGCCGTCCTGCATGTGGGGAACCGCAGCCTTCGCGGCTTCGAAGACGCTGCGCACATGGATGTCGAAAGTGGCGTCGAAGCGATGGCCATCCAGTTCATCGATGGGCGCGGCGTCGAACACGCCGGCGGCGGACACCAGAATATCGACCTTCCCGAATTCGGAGACGACCGCTTCGACAGCACGCGCGGTCGCGCCACGTTCGAGCGCGTCGGCCTGAATGGCAAAGCCCTTGCGACCGGCCTGGCGTACCTGGTCGATCACCGATTGAGCACGCTCGGCCGAACGCGCATAGGTGATGGCGACGTCGGCGCCTTGGCGCGCCAGCGTGAGCGCGATGGCCGCGCCGATGCCACCACTGCCGCCGACAACGAGTGCGGTCTTGTTGGAGAGTTGGATCATGAAGATTTCCTTGGTCTTGATTGCTGTGGATGTGGGATGCGGGGCTCGTGTCGGCTTTGTCTACTTCTTGCCGGCAAGCTGCCGCTGAACCTCGAGCACGTCGATCGCGTAGTTCTGTTCGTAGAACTTCCCGTCGCGCACTTTGTGAAATGCGAACTCGCCGTACTCCACCGTGGCGCCCGTGGGTTGCAGTCCCAACCATTGCTTCGCCGGGGTGCCGATGTTGTAGAGCCGGGCGGCGACGGTATCTCCGTCGATCGCGAGATCGACGACCCGCCACTTGAAGTCGGGCACGGCTTCGATGTGGCCCTTCAACGACGCGATGACGTCATCGCGGGTGATCGTTTTTCCGTGCTGGGTCAGCCGCTCATGAACGAACTCCGTCATGCGATCCATGTCGTGCGCATTGAGCGCGTCTATGTATCGTTCGAAGAATGCCTTGAGTTCGCTTCTGGACATCGCCGTGCCTCCTCGGGTGTGGGTTGAGATAGGGGACTGAGCGAACGCCGTGCCCCCATGCATGAGCGCCAATGCGCCGCTCAGCGCGGTGGTCCGCATCACGAAGTCGCGCCGTCCTTTTGGAGAATTCATTTCGTCCATCTCGCTCGCCATCTGTCAGCGGCGGCCTTGACGCTCTGTGGAGCGCAAGAAATTCAGCGTGAGATCGGCGACTTGATCGGGCGCTTCCTCGGCGATGTAGTGGCCGCTCTCTTGAATGTGGACCATCTGCGGGTTGACGATGCGGGCCTGCATGAAGTCGACCAGCAGGGGATTGCCGAGGCCGCCGATTCCCAACGAAGGAACATCGATCTGCTTCGGATAGGCAGCGTTGTCCTCGAGATCCTGAGGGAAGGCCTTGTACCAGCCGTTCCCGCCGCGTATGCCGTCCGGCGTGTTGTAGGCATTGGCATAGACGGCGCGGTCGCGCTGCGTGAGTGCATCCTGCTTGTAGAGCAGGTTCTTCCAGAACCAATCGAGGTAGATATGCGCTCTCCCTTCGATCAGCGCTTCAGGCAATTGATCCATTTGGTGGAATGCGAACCACCAGATGAAGAAGTGATCCTTGAAGGGCCCCGACAGCGGCTTCGCGGGCACCATCTTCAGATCGGCAACGGATGCAGGAAGCGCGGAGACATCGAGATAGACGGTGGAAAGCGTCGCCTCCGGGAATTGAGCGGCAAACGCGTAGGCGACATGCGAGCCGATGTCGTGCCCGACGATGTGCGCGCGTTGATGGCCCAGGCTCTTGAGGAGCTCGCGGATATCGACGGCCATGTTCTTCTTGTCGTAGCCACCTTCGGGCTTGCTCGACGTCCCCATGCCCCGAAGATCCACCGCGATGACGCGATGGTTCTGTGCCAGCGCCGGCATGATCTTGTGAAAGGCCCACCAGGTCTGCGGCCAGCCCGGCATCAAGATGACCGGCGTGCCTTGTCCGCCCTCGACGTAATGCAACCGGGTGCCGTTCACATCGGCAAAGCCGTTCTTGAAGCCCTTCAGCTCGCGTACGAGGGCTTCGTCGGAGACATCCATCGAAGCGTAGGGGTTGCCCTTGTCGGTGGTCTGGGCCGATGCCGCCGCTGGCAGAAGAAGGCTCAAGCCAAGAAGGACGGCGCTCAGGTTGCAGCGTGCCAATGCCATCAAGCCCGAAGACCGTGTGTGCGCGAGTCCCATCGAATTCCTTTCGTTGCAAGTTGCCGAACCACGAGACGTTCAAGCAGGGCGCGGTCTTCACTTGGGCCTCGCAAGGTGAAAGCGACCTGGAATCGTTGAATTATGTGGTGATCGATAAAGTATTGCAACCGTCCGCCAGAAAGATGTGGGGATTCGACCGCCAGCCCGACTTGGCTGCCAGGGAGGTCTCACCGCGTCGACGTGTCATCTATCTGTAACGGTGCGATAAGATGCCACGGAAGCAGGCCGTCCTGACCCGGAGAGATCCGGCAGGCTCTGCTCGAAAATATGTCTTATATGTATCGAGCGATGAAGAAATCGATCAACACGGAAGTCGAGTCCTCGAAGATCGAACGCAGCCGAGGACGGCCGCGCGAGTTCGATCGTGCGAAAGCCCTGGAGCAGGCGACGCGACTGTTCTGGGCCAAGGGTTACGAAGCCACCTCGATCTCCGACCTGATCAAGTCCATGGGGATTGCATCCCCGAGCCTCTACGCTGCTTTCGGTTCGAAGGAGGCGCTCTATGCCGAGGTGATTCGCCACTACGGCGAAACGCAGGAGCCGCATTTCTGGAATGGATTCCAGGCGGCCGCGAAAGCCCGCGATGCGGTCAGGTGGCTGTTGATGGATACCGCCGTTTTCCTGAGCGGATCGCCGGGTGAGCACTCCAATGGATGCATGGTGGCGCTCTCATCGGTGGGCGTCGGCAATGAGAAGCTGGCCGAGCAACTTCGAGCGGCGCGCGGGGTCGGTCTGCAGCGACTCGAGGATCGCCTTCGACAAGCGGTCGAAGAAGGCGAGATCGCGAGCACCACGGATATCCATGCGCTCGCACGCTTCGTACAGACGGTGCAAAGCGGCATGTCGATACTGGCGCGCGACGGAGCGACCCGCGAGGAGTTCGAGGGCATCATCGAGATCGCGATGCTGGGTTGGGATGCTCGAACGAATGGCCAGGGGTGATTGCGCCTGCCCAGGTTGTCGTCGAATTGCCGCCGGTCTTGCGTGAGCATCACGTGCCGATGCGGCTCGCGCGGGCGATCACCAGGAGTGAACGCATTGCCATTTTTGTTGCACCCATTGGCACGCCGGATCTAGAACAACAGGCAATTCCGATCCGCGCAAAGCCAGGCCAATGCACGCTCATCGCGAGCGACAAATAGCATGCATCTCCGCGTGTGGCCTATCCCACAAATACGGTAGAAGCCCGAGATCGTTGCGTGGGGAAAACAGCGCGCCGGATGCGGGGCCGCGTTACTGCGAAATGTTTCCCAAAAGTGAATGCATTCACATACTCATTCTGCGCACCTACCTGTTTCCTACCGTTATCTGTAGTATCCATTCGTACTACAGCTTGCAACGGAGATAACGATGACGATCGCGCGTGCTATAGGCAGCTCACCTTAGACAGTGCCGCCAGGGATCTCGACAGCTCGCCCTAGCGCACCACTCGAGCATTAACCGCCCACAGCGGTAGCCGGTCGTCAGAACGTAGACGACTCGCCCACGACCCCAGACGCCCCCTTCGCTCAACGAGCCGCTTCGGCTCGTATGGATGGGTGCGCCTGCGCGAAAACAGCCGGACTCCATGCAAAGACCCGCGTGCTGCGGGAGGGATGAGTCTTGCCGTTCGAAAAACAACCGACGTTGCCTCGCCCGAGGTCGACGTTTTCGAAACAAGACTCTGGAGAGTTTTGGATGCTTGCCCTATCGCCCAGCGGGGGACATCGTTTCTTTGCTGGACTTCATGCCCGCACGACGGTTTCGCCTCGTACGCTGATCTCTTCGATCGCGAGCGCTCACAACCGCACCGATGCAACTGCCAGTCAGTTGCAGCAACGTGCGTGCGCATACGTCTTCATCGGGAATCTTCCACAGCTCTCGCAGGCATACGGCATCGATTTCGCGATGGCCGTCAGTCGCGAGGTCCGCCGCCGACTCTGTTTCTCGTTCGTTCGCACGGAGAGCACCGACTTCGCCTTTCTGCGTGATGACTGCTACTTGCTGTGGTCTAACGAAAGTTTCCCCGTTCCGGTTGACTCCTCGCTGACTTCGGCCTGCGAACGCCTCGAATCCTTGCTCGCACATGTGGCCAAGCGTCCGATCGTGTACCGCGGTATCGCAGCGCTGGTGCAACTGCACAGCGACTGGATCGACGTACGCCCTCCTGCGGAGATGGACAGCACGGACGTCGAGCTCGCGCTATGGACGGCCCAGCAATGCGCGGAGTTCGAGCCGATGGAGCTGGATGGCTGGCGCCATCGATACCGCAGCGACATGGACGTCGCCGTGCGGGTGGCCGACGCGCTGTCCCGAGGATTCCTGAGCATGTCCTGGCGCCCGGTGGTCGGCGTGTATGGCGGCTCGACCTCCCTGTATCACTCGCTCGTTGCAAGCGCGGGGCCGGTGCCGGAGGAAAGCCGCGCCGATGCAGTGCGCGACAGCCTCTATGGGCCGTGCCTGGAGCGACTCGGCCTGGCGCGGCTGTGGGATCGCCATGCGATGCGCAAGACCCTGGCGATCCTGCGCCAGCGCCCGGCGTTGCGTCTCGGCGTGCGCCTCTCGACGCAAAGCGCGCACTGCGATCACTGGTGGACCTCCCTCTTCGCCGCGCTGCAGACCGAGCCGATGCTCGCTTCGCGCCTGGTGGTGGAGTTCAGCGCGAGCGGCGCTGTCTGCGCACTGGAGGCCATGCGCAAGTTCTGCAGCCGCCTGCAGGCCCTGGGTTGCCGTATTGCAGTTCGCAACCTCGGATGCCGCGACGGTGACCTCGCCATCGTTCACGCCTGCCGTCCCGACATCGCGAAGGTCGATCCGTCCTTCTTGCGCCGAGCCCGCGGCGGCGAGTTCGGACTGGAAGGGCTGCAGGAGATGGTGTCGCTGGCCGGCCACCTGGCGACCTATGCAGTCGTCGACGGCATCGAGCGCGAAGAGGACATGCACCTGGCGCTGCGCGCGGGAGCCCAGTGGCTGGAGGGCTCCTTTCTCGAGAGCGCGAAGCTCGGGCGAGGGGAGGCGTACGCGTGAACGGCGAGATGCACATTCTTCTCGCGCGCATGGGCCTTCTGCTGGAACAGCTGCAGGAGACTGTGGGTGACCTGCTCGTTTGCAATGAGTCGAACCGGAACCGGGTGCAGCTTCCGCCTGCCACGAAGCCCGCGCCGAGTGAAGCCGACAGCGCGACCGATGCCCAGTATCTGGCGCTCGAAGAGGCCATCCGCCAGCAGCGAAGAAGCGAGGTCCGCGAAAAGCTGCGTCCCGGCCGGCCCGCGGCGCCGCCCGCCGCCGCGGCAGAGGTCTCGTTGGGCTCGAGCAGTTGGCGGCTCGCGATGAATGGTTGGCGACTCGTGGCCGATGAGAAGGGCTTCGAGGTCCGACTGCGTCCTCAGGAACGCTCGCTGCTGTTGCGCGTCGCTCATGCGCCGAGCCAGTTCCTCGCGCCGCACGAGGTCCGGGAACTCAATCGCTCGCTCGCCACGTCGGTCGTTGATGTCGCCGGTGCCTTCGTTCCCGGTCGCGACGAGGACGCGGAGGAGGGCGAGGCATCGATCGATCTGCTGCACACCAAGGTCATCGGCCGCCTGCGTCGGCGCATGCGCACGCATGGCCATCTGCTTCCGCTGCGCACCTCCGCGGCAGGCAGCGTCTACGTCGATGAAGGCGGCGATCTCCCGCGCCAGATTCGGCGTCGGCCCGGCGTTCCCAAGACCCGTCACACGCAACGAAGCGACAAGTCGCAGATCGCCCTGCACCTGGACCTCCGCTCCTCCTCGACAGAGCGCACGGGCGGCGCGACATGAGCGCGTTGCCTTCTGCCGTCTCCGCCGGCGGCCCTTCGCCCAGGCCCTCCCACCGCACTCCACAAGCAAACGGACACCTCATGACCACTTCACCTCACCCCCACCCAAAGCCCTGGCGCGTGCACGACATCACCCGATCGCTCGAGAAGGGTCTTGTCGCGGCCTGCCTGATCGCTTGCGCGGGCCAGGGGATGGCGAACAACGTCGGAGAGAACTCCGCGTGGCAGTTCCAGACCTCGGCCGACAAGGCCAACCAGGCCGCCATCCAGGACATGGTCCAGCGGCGCAAGGCCGGCAGCTACGGCGCCGCCAGCACCACCAACAACACCTACATCCAGCGCCAGTTCAACTGCGACGTCAGCGCGACCGCGCAGGGCAACCAGGGCTCGAACAGCACGGTTGCCAACTCGCCGAGCACCAGCGGCGCCGCGGCCACCTCGACCGGCAACGACAACACCGGCTGGAGCGGCAGCGGCACGGTGACCACCGGCCAGGCCAATGCCGGCACCGTCGGCTCCCAGGTGAACGGCTCCACGACCACCGGGGTGCAGGGCTGGGCAGCCCAGGCACTCAACTCCAACCAGACCAACAGCGGCAGCCAGAGCGCAAGCGTCAGCGGCAGCACTGCCTGTGCCTACGGAACGCTCAACTGACGGAAATCCAGTCATGACATCGATCACCTTCGCTCGACCACGCCCGATGCCCACCGCGGCGGTACGCACGCTCGGTGCGGCCGTTGCACTCGCCGCACTCGCGGGCTGCGTCACCGCCCCGCAGGAACGTGCCGCGCCCAAGGAAGCCCCCATCGTTCTCGGACCGGCCGTGCGCGACAACGTGACGCCGATGGAGGCCGTGCTCGCCTGCTATGGCGATCACGTCGCCGCCACTTCCAGGCCTCCCATCGTGGTCTCCGTGGGAGACGTGAAGGACTACACCGGCAAATACAGCATCAACGAGGGCAACGCCATCACGCAGGGCGGTGCGCTGATGGTGTATTCGGCCCTGGGCAAGATGGGCGGCGCGGTCCAGGTCGCGGAGCGCTTCGATCCGGTCATCGCGGAGCGCGAGCTCGGCTATGCCGATCGCCGGCAGCTCGGCGACGGCCGTTCGCACCAGCTGGCGGGGCCGGCCGGCAACCAGGTGGTGCCCTGGCTGCCCTACTTCGGCGGCTCGATCAACAAGTCCGACTACTTCATCGTCGGCGGCATCACCGAGCTCAACTACAACATCAACTCGGGCGGCGCCGAGTTCGCCGTCAACCAGGTCGGCATCAAGGCCAGGACCTTCAGCCAGTCGGTGGGCGTCGACCTGCGCATTGTCGACACCCGCACGCTGATGATCCTCAAGACCATCAGCCTGACCAAGCAGTTCAACGGCTACGAGGTCGGCTTCAACGTCTTCCGCTTCTTCCGCAACGACCTGTTCGACGTGGACGTCGGCGCCAAGGGCCAGGAGCCGGTGCAGCTGGGCATTCGCGCGGCGCTGGAAGAGGCCGTGGTCCGCCTGGTCGCCGCCGTCACCAAGGTCGACCCGAAGCCCTGCCTCGGGATGCGCGTGTTCGATGAACTGCCGCGCCAATCGGCGGAGTCGCTTCGCAAGGTTCCCAACCCGATCGTCGATTCCAGCGGCGCGCGCGTGCTCACGGGCGAGGCCGTCAACGCGGCCAGCAACGCATCGTCCGTCAGCACCAGCGACGGAGCGAGCGTGCAGATCCCGTTCGAGTTCGGCGCCGCGGCGCTGACCGGCGGCACCTTGAATCTGCTCGACCAGATCGCGGCGGCCGCCGCCAAGGCGCCCACCGAAGTGGTGCTGGTGGCCCGCGACACCGAGAACTGGGACGCGGGCAAACGCGATCTGCTGACGGACCAGCGCATCGGCGTCGTGACATCGGCGCTGATCTCGCGCGGGATCGCGCCCGGCGGCATCAGCGTCAGCTGGCGGCCCGACAAGGCCGACACGGCCATCCATCGCGACGGTCCAGGGCTGCAAGAGGTCGCCAAGTTGCGCGTCCAGGGCGCGGGCTCGGGCAAGGGCGGGCCGGTTCAACCAGCCCGAGAGGAGAACACACGACGAGGGAGCTAAACCGCACTGAAAGCTGAACGCCACCACCACATCGATCCTCCGGATCCACCGAATTTTCGGAACTTTTGATCAATACCCAAGGAACTTCCATGAAGAAGACTCGCAATCTCCAGTCGCGTGCCATCAAGGCGCCGGCACTCAGCCGTGTCGGCCTCGCCGTGCTCGCCAGCCTTGCGGCCGGCGGCGCCATGGCCGCACCGCCCGAACTGGGCGCGACCACCACCATCAACGCGACCACCTCGACCGCCACCGCCTCGGGCTTCCTCACCGTGGATTCGGTGCAGACGAAGTCGCAGCCGGTGTCGGCGACCGCCGCCGGCCAGCAGATCGGCATCACGGTGGATGGCGTGCAGACCGGCACGTCGAACACCACGACGCAGAACACGGTGAACGCCACGGCCAAGGCCAATGAGTTCTCCAACGCGATCGACCTGTCCCTGACCGGCAACACGATCGCGCTCGATGGCGCGGCATCGCTGGGCGTGCAGACCAACACCGGCGCCATCTCCAGCAACGCGACCGGCAACTCGGTGGGCGTGAACCTCAATGGCTTCTCCTCGGGCGGCGCCTCGAACACGCAGAACACGATCGCGGCCACCACCGTGATCAACGGCGGTGCCTCCTCGGTGGCGGGTACCGTTCCGGTCGACTACGCTTCCAACGCCCCCGGCATCACCACGAGCACGCATTCGGCCGCCACCAACAGCAGCCAGGCATCGGGCAGCATCGTGGTCACCACGGCGCAGCAGGGCACCGGCCCCGCATCGTCCGCGAGCGCCAGCGGCAATGCCGTCACGCTCGATCTGACCGCGGACGGCGCGAACGCCGTGAGCTCGGCGCCCGCACTCGACGGCAACACTGTCTCCGCCACGCTCAAGGGCAATGCGGCAACCAACACCGCCTCGATCCAGGCCGGTGGCGCACCGACCTTCGCCGGCTCGGCCGTCGTGAGCAATCTGCAGCTGAACCAGGGCGTGGGCGTGACGCACAACGCGTCGAACACCGCCACCTCGATCGATGCCACGATCGGCAGCAACGGCACGGGCACCACCAACGTGCTGAACGGCGCCCTGTCCGTTCAAGGCAACACGATCTCCAGCGCGGCCACGGGCAACGAAGCTCTGGGGGCAGCCGGCGTCGCCGGCAACCGCATCGTGCTCGCCGACGGCATCTCCGTCGCCGGTTCGGGCGGCCCGACCGTCAACAGCAGCACCTACAGTGCCGGCAGCCAGAGCTCGCAGCTCGGTGCGGACCTCGCGATCCTGAACACCCAGGGCAATGTCGGCGTGGCGCTGCAAGGCTCCACCAATGCCGCCAGCGTGACCGCCACCGTGCAGTCGATCGATGGCGGCGCGGCGACCGTCTCGGGCAACGCGATCACCTCCGCGGCCACCGGCAACGCCGTTTCCAGCGCGATTACGACCGGCCAGAACGGTGCGACCTTCTCCGCCACCGCCGCGCTCGCGAACCAGCAGAGCAACTTCGGCGGCGGCGTTTCGGCCGTCACCGCACCGTCGATCATCGGTGCCGCGACCGGCCTGGAAAACGGCACCACCAAGGACAGCACGGTGGCCGTCGAGCAGAACCGCGCCGCGGCTTCCGCCTACGGCAACAGCGCGACCCAGAGCCTTTCGCTGGCCGCCAACGCCTTGCCGCTGGGCGCCGGCGCCACCGTCCTGAGCGGTGGCCGCACGCCCGATGGCAACGTCTCGGCCAGCGGCGCCGCCACGATCACCAGCCTGCAGAGCAACTACGCCAGCCCGGTTTCGGCCACGCTGGGCGGCTCGTACGTGGGCGCGTACGTCGACTCGCGCGGCACCGGCGGTGACACCATCACCGGCAGCACGGTCAGCGCCAGCAAGAACACGCAGGAAGCCGTCGGCCTGGCCAACAGCGCTTCGAACACGCTGTCGCTCGCTGGCACGAGCATCGGTTCGGGCGCAGGCATCGCGAACATCCAGGTGGTGGACGCAGCCTCGCCGGTGAGCACCGTGCTGGGCGGCTCGGCCGCCGCGGTCTACGCCGGCACGCACATCACGGACACCAGCCTGAGCCTGTCGGACAACCTGCAGCGCTCGATCGCCTACGGCAACTCGACCGGCAACACCCTGACGGTTGCCGCGAACGGCGCCACCGTGCCCACCTCGGTGGCACCGGCGTCCACGCTGTCGAGCACCCCGAGCCTGGGCGGCACGGTCACCGCCGCCTACGGCCTGCTGAACAACCAGTCGGCACTCGGCGACGTGGATGCGCAAGCCACCGGCTTCGGCGGTCCCCTGGGCGCGCTGACGGTCCTGCTGGAAGGCAACGCCACCCGCAGCCAGATCGCCAACCAGGGCAATGCCTTCGTCGCGGCCGCTTACGGCAACGACGCGAGCAACGCCGGCAGCGTGAGCCTGGGCACCGGTGTCGACGCAGCGGGCGCGGCATCGATCGCCAACGTCACCAGCGCACAGACGGCCAGCGGTGCCGTGTCGGCAACCGCCACCGGCGGCGCCGTTATTGCCACCGCCATCCAGGACAACGTCTCGGCCTCGACGGTTGCCACCTCCGGCAACCAGATCCAGGCCCTGGCGTTCGGAAGCCGCGGCACGAACAGCCTGAGCGCATCGGGCAATGGCATCGACACCGCATCGGCCACGCCGCTCACCGGCGCGACCTCGAACGCCGGCACGCTCACGACCAACGCCGCCTTCAGCGTGCAGAACGCGCAATCGGGCGCGGGCTCGGTCACCGCGACGCAGCGTGACGGAGCGCTGGTCGGTGGCACCGCCGCCGGCGTGCTGACCGCCGTGGGTGGCAACGTGACCGGCTCGAGCATCGCCTCGAACGACAACGTCTCCACCGCCTCGGCAACCAGCAACGCCGCGACGAACAGCCTGGGCCTGTCGGGCAACGGCCTGTCGACCACGACCGCCTTGCAGAACTCGCAGACGACCAGCGCCAGCGTCAATGCGCTGATCGGGCAGGCGGGTGTGGCGGGAAGCGCGGGTACCGCACCCGAGCCCTTCACTTTCAGTGCCACGGGAAGCGGACTGACCGTTTCGGGCTCCGGCGCCACCCTGACCTTGACGGGCGGTACGCTGACGGTGCTGGCATCCAGCCTCTCGCCGGCGCAACTGAGCTATCTCACCAGCAACGGCTGGACGCAGTCCGGCGGGAACGTCAGTGGTTCGGCGATTTTGCTCGGCACGATCTCGTTGTCGGCCTACTCGGCGATCGTGGACGGGGGCGCGGCCGTGCTGTCGGGGCTCATCCCCGGCACGCCGGCCACGCCGAGCGTCCCGAACCAGGGCGGCGTCATCCTGGCCGTCTCGGGTGCCGTGACCGGCTCGCAGTTGTCCGTCAACGGCAACAGCAACACCGGCTCGGTCACGGGCAACAGCGCGACCAACACCACGAGCGTCACCGGCAACTCCGTCGCAGCCGGCAGCGGCCGCACGGTGGCGACCGCGGGTGCCCTCGTGACCGGCTCGGGCGCGCAGGCGGACAACGCGCTGTCGAACGTGCAATCGGTGACCGGTGACTCGGCGCTGGTGAGCAACGTGTACGGCAGCTTTGCCGTGGATACCGTGGCCGGCTCGGCCATCGGCAACTCCACGGTGAGCGTGTCCAACAACAGCCAACGCGCAAGCTCGGTGGCCAACACGGCCACCAACACCCTGGGCGTGACCGCCACCAACCTGGCAGCGACTTCCGCGCTGGCTTCGCAGCAATCGAGCACCGCCTCGGTCGCCGCGAGCTCGGACGCGGAGCTGTACGCGCCGGGCGCCGTGTCGGGCTCGTCGGTGGCGCTGGCCAACAACCGCAACGTCTCGCTGGGCGTGATCAACGATGCCACGAACGCGCTGACGGTCACCGCGGGCAACGCAACGCCGGTCGGTGCCACGACCAATGCCGTTCTGAACGCAGCGGGCGCCACCGGCGATCACGTGCTCAGCAACAGCCAGGCCGCGTCCACCTCGGTCTCCAGCACGGCGAGCACGCGCCTGTACAACCAGGATCGCGTGGCCACGGCCACCACGGGCCTGGCGGACAGCACGTTCTCGATCACCGGCAACGCGACCACGGCAGAGGCTTCGGCCAACCGCGCCGACAACAGCGTGACGCTCTCCGGCGCCGCGCTGCAAGGCAGCAACGCCGGCCTGAGCAATGCGCAGACCAGCAGCGCCGCCGTCAACGCGAGCTCGACCACCGCCGCGGGCTTCAGCCTGGCGGGTGGCGTGCCGGCAGCGACAGCCGCGCTCAACAGCGGGCTGACCATCGACGGCAACAGCACGACGGCGCTGGCTCGCGGCAACGCGGCAAGCAACGTGCTCAACGTGTCGGCTGGCAGCAGCTACGCGACGCCCGCACCGGTTGCCGGCAGCACCGTCGGCGCCTCGCAAGCGGCCGCCGCCGTGCTCAACAACCAGGGCAACACGGGCAACGTGAGCTCGTTCGCGACGGCCAGCTACCAGGTGGCCCTGAACGCGACGGCTCCCGTGCTCGTGCCTGGCGTGAGCGGCAGCACCGTGGCCGTCACCGGCAACACGACCGCCGCCGAAGCGTATGGCAACACCGCGACCAACCGCGTCAATGTGAGTGCGCCGAGCGCCAGCCGTCCGACGGCTGCGGTCGGAAACTTCCAGACCAACAGCGGCACGGTCGTGGCGACTGCCACCGGCGTGAACTATGGCATCGGCGTCACTGGCGCGGCTGCGGGCAGCACGCTGCGCGCGGCCGGCAACCAGGTCAGCGCCACGGCCGTGGGCAACTCCGCCGTGTCGACGATCGCGTCGGTGCGGTGATCTAGTTTCGCCCCTCCCCCGGCGGACGGTTTGCTGCCGGGGACTTTTGCTCAAACCGCTTCGGCGGTTTGAGCCTTTTGATTCGCCGGTTCTTCTCTTGACTCCCTGCATTCTCATCAGAGCCCATCACCTCGAAGTCGCGCGCAGCCGCTGCGCAGCCTCGATTTCGACGCGCTCGAACGCGGTGGATCTGGCGCACCGAGTGAAGGCATACGGTCCCGCCAACGACGGCTCGCCACGTGATGGCGCACGCGTTGTCCTGCCGACTTATCACTTTCAGCCTTTCACACAACTGCTGCAAAGAGAGAGAACAGCTTCAGTTTTTATCAACTTCA
>NZ_JBZAYE010000189.1:0-11890 GCF_058244205.1 Variovorax sp. 20P10.2.4 | reverse complement strand
GTGGACTCCCACACCATCAGCAGCAGCGGATAGACCAGCGCCACTTCCTTGGCCGACACCGCGAGCGCGAAGGCGACGAGCGACAGCGCCTCGAAGACGGCGCGGCGCGCGCGGACCAGGCCCTCGCGCCACGCATGTTCATGGGCCAGCAGCGCCAGCAACAGCCCCAGCGTCATCAGTCCGGTGGAGCGCCCGCTCGCGAAGCTCACCACCGCCGCGTGCGCGGGCTGCAGCGCGAACAGTGCCGCGGCCAGGAAGGCGGCCAGCGGATCGGCCAGCCGGCCGAGGGCGAGCCGCCACACGGCGAGCACCGTGGCTGCGTGCAGCGCGAGGTTGGTCGCCAGGAAGCCGGTGCCGTCGAAGCCCCACAGCGCATGGTCGGCCACGTAGCTCAGCCGCAGCAGCGGCCGGAAGCCGTTGGTCAGCCGCTCGCGCAGGGCCTCGCCGCCGGCCGTGGCCGGGTCGAGCACGATGTTGGGCAGGTCGTCGTACTGGAAGCCGCCGGCCAGCCCGGCCGCCCAGGCGGCGAGGCACAGCGCCAGCAGCGCGACCGCCGCGATGCGCTCGGTCGCGGGAAAAAGAAAAGGGATGCGGGAAGCCGGAAGGCGGGCTGCGGGCATCCGGCGATTCTGTCGAGCGCGCCGCGCGCCAGCCATTGGCCGAAGCGCCTATGTCAGCCGGGGTGCCGGCAGTCGTGATTGCGGGGCGGCTTCGTGCCGATTCGGCAACCCGTCGTGGGGTCAGGGCCGCCCACCTTTGGCTGTGCACAAGATTTTTTTGCATTTTTATGCAAGAAAATCTTGTGGTTCCTGTTCTTATGCGGCTATTTGTGTTTCTATGCGGCAATGAGAGTGTTGGAAATCCTCAATGAGCTCCATTGAACACGTCGGCGGAAGTTGGCTCGTGGAGCATCTGAGCATCGGCCTCGTCCAGCCGCTCGCGGTCGAAAGCCGTATCGGAGGCCGACGTTCCACGAACCATTCGGGAGGCATGCGGCAGGAGGTGTTCCAGCCCAACATGCGACCCGAGCCGACGCTGGCCGGACACCTCACGTTCCATCTCAAGCACGAGGTCGTGCACCTGGAGTTGCTCGCGCGCCTCTTCGCTGTCGTCGACCCCGCCGATCTTGCCGCCTGGATCACCGATGAGCCCAGCGGCCAGTATGCGCGACGTGTCGGCTTTCTCTATGAGTGGATGACCGGCCGCCAGTTGCCGGTGACGCCCGCGGTGCAGGGCGGTTACCACGACGCGCTGGACGGCAAGCAGATGCTGGTCGCCACGACAGCGGTCAACAACCAGCGCTGGCGCATCAGGGACAACATGCCGGGTTCGCCCGATTTCTGTCCGACCGTGCGCATGACCGATGCGAGCCGGCCGGCGGCCGCGTTCGATGTGGGGGCCGCGCTGAGAAGGCAGGAAGCGGTTTTCGGTGCCGAGCTGCTTCGCCGCAGCGCGGTGTGGATGACGCTCAAGGAGAGCCGCTCGAGCTTCCTCATCGAGGGCGAGCAGGACCAGACGCTGAAGATTCAGCGCTTCGCGGCAGTCATGGAAACGCGTACCGGCCAGGGGCCCACGCCCCTGTTGCCCGACGAACTGGCCTCGCTGCAGGCGGCCATCCTCGGCGAGGACACCACGCTCGCCAGCTTCGGCCTGCGCAGGTCACCGGTCTTCGTGGGGCAGAACGTGCGCTATGAAAACATCGTGCACTACGTCGCGCCGCCATGGGGATCGGTCCCCAGGTTCGTGCAGGGGCTGGCGCACGCCCTGTTGCGCACCGAAGGCCAGATCGGCTTCGCGGCGGCGCGTGCCGCGATCGCCGCTTTCGGTTTCGTCTACATCCACCCGCTGGCCGATGGCAACGGCCGGTTGCACCGCTTCCTCATCAACGACACCTTGCGCCGCGACGGCGTCGTCCCCGCGCCGTTCATCCTGCCCGTTTCCGCGCTCATCACGGAAAGCACCAAGGAGCGGGCCGACTACGACCGCGCGCTCGAGGCCTTCTCGCGCCCGTTCATGCAGCACTACGGCGAGGCCGTGTCGTTCGGCAACGAAGAGCGCGACGAAGCCGACGGGATCCGGTCGAACTTCAATTTCTCGGCCTACAACGACGCGATGCCGGCCTGGCGTTTCCTGGATCTCACCAGCCACGTGACCTACCTCGGCCACGTCCTGCGATTCACCATCGAGCAGGAGATGCATCAGCAGGCCAGGTTCTTCCGCTCCAACGACCTGGCGCGCAGACTGGTCAAGGACGTGATCGAAGGGCCGGACACCGATATCGACGCGATCATCCGCAGCGCGCGCGAGAACGGCGGCGCACTGTCGGGCAAGCTCGCCAAGCGTTTCCCGATCCTCGAGAAGCCGGGGCGATGGGATCGCGTGATGGCGGCGATCAACACGGCCTTCGCCGATGAGCTGGACGGCGAAGTCGACGATGGTGACCCGATCGACGAGCCTCGGGCGTAGCCGACAAGTCCGCCGCCCATGGAAAAAAGCCGGCACTTCGGCCGGCTTGTCGTCGGGGTGCGCCGCGAACGGCGCGCCCTCATCAGGCCGCGAGGGCCGCGACGCTCTGGTTGGCGGCTTCGGCGGTCGCCGTGCCGATGTCGCTGCGAGCCGAAGCCAGCGCGGCGTTCTTGACCGCGTCGCCCATGCCGAGGCCTTCGGCGCGCACGAAGCGCACGTCGGTGATGCCGAAGAAGCCGAAGATCACCTTCAGGTAGCTCTCCTGGTGCTCGGTGGCCTGGCCGCCTTCGGTGGTCGAGTAGATGCCGCCGCGGCTCGAGGCCACGATCACGGTCTTGCCGCCGGCGAGGCCGACCGGGCCCTTGTCGGTGTACTTGAAGGTGCGGCCGGCCTGCGCGAGGCGGTCGATCCAGGCCTTGAGCTGGCTCGGGATGGTGAAGTTGTAGAGCGGGGCGCCCACGACCACCACGTCGGCGGCGAGGAACTGGCTCACCAGCTTCTCGGACAGCGCGTTCTCGCGCTGCTGGGCCTCGGTCGGCTGGGCCTGCACGCCGGTCTTGATGCCGAGCGCGTCGGCGCTGAAGTGGGAGGGGGTGTCGACCGCCAGGTCGAGGTACTCGACCGTGGTGTCGGGATGGGCGGCGCGCCAGGCGGCCACGGTTTCGGCCGTCAGCAGGCGCGAGGTGGAGTTGCCGCTGAGGATGCTGGAGTCGATGTGGAGCAGCTTCATGGTGTTGATCGCTTTCTTTCTTTCGATGTCGGCGCTCAAAGGTGGCCGGCGTGGTCAGAATTCTATTTTTGGTGCGAGTGAGTGATAAGTAGGTAAAAATAAGCCACATCGTTTCAAAAACAGGACAGTAGAGCCATGCAGGACCTCAACGACATGGTGTTCTTCGCCGAAGTGGCCGAGCGCGGCGGCTTCGCGGCCGCGAGCCGGGCGTTGGGCATTCCGAAGTCGCGGCTGTCGCGGCGCGTGGCCGAGCTCGAGGAGCAGCTCGGCGTGCAGCTGATGCAGCGCAGCACGCGGCGGCTGTCGCTCACGCCGGCCGGCGAGATCTACCTGCGCCACGCGGCCTCGGTGCGCGACGCGGCGCGCGCCGCCTCCGAGGCCGTGGCGCAGGTGCAGACCGAGCCCAGCGGCCTGGTGCGGCTCAGCTGTCCGGTCACGATCTCGCACAGCGGACTGGCGCAGGTGCTGCCGAGCTTCCTCGAGCGCTATCCGGCGGTGCGCATCGACATGCGGGTGATCAACCGGCCGGTCGACCTGATCGAGGAGGGCATCGACATCGCGCTGCGCGTGCGGCCCCAGATCGAGGACAGCGCGACGCTGGTGGCGCGCACCTTCGGCACCAGCCGCGGCGTGCTGGTGGCCACGCCCGAGCTGGTGCGGCGGCTGGGGCCGATCGAGGGGCCGGAGGATCTCGCGAAGCTGCCGACCGCGGCGATGTCGGTCAACGGGGAAGGCCGCAGCGAATGGCGGCTCGAGGGCCCCAAGGGCCGGATCCACGTGCATGCCCATACGCCGCGCTACGTGGCCGACGACCTCGCCACCCTGCAGTACGCGGTGCTCGGCGGCGTGGGCGCGACCCTGCTGCCCGACTACATGTGCCGCGCCGACCTCAACGAGGGCCGGCTGACCCGGGTGCTGTGCGACTGGGGGCCGACGCCGGTGGTCGCGCACATGGTGTTCCCGGCGCGGCGCGCGCTGGTGCCGGCGGTGCGGCGGCTGATCGACTTCCTGGTCGAGCACCTGGAACACGGCGCGCACCGCATGTTCTGACGGCGATTTCGAGGCGCCGGACCGCCTCGATATGCAAAAAACGTCATAACCAAACAATCAGATATTCGTTTGGCATCCTTGGCGGGGTTCGGACAATCCAGGTCTTCCATTCCATCCAAGGAACGACCATGGCAACCCTCCGTCTCGGCGACAGCGCCCCCGATTTCACCCAGGATTCCAGCGAAGGCCCGATCAAATTCCATGAGTGGGCCGGCGATTCGTGGGTCGTGTTCTTCTCGCACCCGGCCGACTTCACGCCCGTGTGCACCACCGAACTCGGCAAGACGGCGGCCCTGTCGGGCGAGTTCCAGAAGCGCGGCGTGAAGCCGATCGCGCTGAGCGTGGACCCGGCCGACAAGCACAAGGAATGGATCGGCGACATCAACGACACGCAGAACACCACGGTCAACTTCCCGATCGTGGCCGACGCCGACCGCAAGGTGTCGGACCTCTACGACCTGATCCACCCGAACGCCTCGGCCACGGCCACGGTGCGCAGCGTGTTCATCATCGATCCGAAGAAGACGATCCGCACCATCATCACCTACCCGGCCTCGACCGGCCGCAACTTCGACGAGATCCTGCGCGTGATCGACTCGCTGCAGCTCACCGACAGCCACAAGGTGGCGACGCCCGTGAACTGGAAGGATGGCGACGACGTGGTCATCATCCCGAGCCTGCAGGACCCGGCCGAGATCGCCCAGCGCTTCCCCAAGGGCTACAAGGCGGTGCGTCCCTACCTGCGCCTGACGCCGCAGCCGAACAAGTAAGCCGGCGGCATCGGCCCAGGCCCACCACCTTCGCATGCAGACCCGCATCGTCATCGTTCCCGGCTGGCGCGACTCCGGCCCCGGCCACTGGCAGAGCCTGTGGCAGGAGCGCATTCCGGGCGCCGCGCGCGTGCAGCAGGACGACTGGGCCTCGCCGCGGCGCGAGGCCTGGGTGTCGACGCTGGCGCGGCTGGTGCTCGAATCGCCGCAGCCGGTGGTGATCGCGGCGCACAGCCTGGGCTGCATCGCCACGGCGCACCTGCCGGCGGAGGCCGCGGCCCGGATCCAGGGCGCGCTGCTGGTGGCGCCGGCCGATCCGGAGCGCCGCGCCGTGCTGTCGGACTTTGCGCCCGTGCCCTATGCGGCGCTGCCGTACCGCAGCATCGTGGTGGCCAGCAGCAACGACCCGTACTGCCCGATCCGCCTGGCCGGCGCATACTCGCGCGCCTGGGGCAGCGAGTTCGTTCGCATGCAGAATGCGGGCCACATCAACGTCGACTCGGGGCACGGGGAATGGCCGCTCGGCCTGGCCCTGCTCCAGTCGCTGACCGACGAGCCCGCCCCCTGGGCGGCGGGCCGTGATTTTTCAGAAACCTTGGCAACCACATGACTTCCAGAATCAAGACCTTCGCCGCCGTGCTCGCGCTGGCGTCCTCCGCACTCGCCGGCAGCAGCGCCCTGGCCCAGGGCACCGGCCTGCTGAACGCCTCGTATGACGTGGCGCGCGAGTTCTACAAGGACTACAACGCGGCCTTCACGGCGCACTACAAGAAGGCCACCGGCAAGGACGTCAAGATCGACCAATCGCACGGCGGCTCCAGCGCCCAGGCGCGCGCGGTGGCCGACGGCCTCGATGCCGACGTGGTGACCATGAACACCTCGACCGACATCGACTTCCTGGCCAACGCCGGCGTGGTCGCCAAGGATTGGACCAAGAAATTCCCCGAGAATGCATCGCCGACCACCTCGACCATGCTGTTCCTGGTGCGCAACGGCAATCCCAAGGGCATCAAGGACTGGGACGACCTGGTCAAGCCCGGCGTGCAGGTCGTGATCGTCAACCCCAAGACCGGCGGCAACGGCCGCTACGCCTACCTGGCGGCCTGGGGCTATGTCAAGAAGAAGGGCGGCACCGACGCCCAGGCGGCCGAGTTCGTCGGCAAGCTGTTCAAGAACACGCCGGTGCTGGCGCGCGGCGGCCGCGATGCCACCACCGCCTTCCTGCAGCGCAACATCGGCGACGCGCTGATCACCTTCGAATCCGAAGTGGTCTCGATCGACCGCGAATTCGGCACCGGCAAGGTCGACTCGGTCTACCCGTCGATCAGCATCGTGGCCGAGAACCCGGTGGCCGTGGTCGAGCGCACCGTCGCCAAGAAGGGCACCGGCGAACTCGCCAAGGCCTACCTCGACTGGCTCTATTCCGAAGAAGCGCAGGAAATCGCCGCCAAGCACGCGCTGCGCCCGCGTTCGCAGACCGTGCTCAAGAAGTACGCCGCGACCTTCAAGCCGCTGCAGCTGTTCACGGTGCAGGAGCTGTTCGGCAGCCTCGGCGAAGCGCAGAAGGTGCACTTCAACGACGGCGGCCAGTTCGACAAGCTCTACACGCCCGGCGCCCGGTAAATGAGCGGGGCAACCTCCTCGGCGCTGTCCTCACCGGCAGCGCCGTTTTCGCGTGCGGTCGGCGGCGGTGGCGCCAAGCGCGTGCTGCCCGGCTTCTCGATGACGCTGGGCTTCGCGGTCTTCTATCTCTGCCTGATCGTGCTGATCCCGCTGTCGGCGCTGGTCTTCAAGACCTTCACGCTGAACTGGGACCAGTTCTGGGTCGCCGTGACCGCGCCGCGCGTGCTGGCCTCGTACCGGCTGACCTTCGGCGCCTCGCTGCTCGCGGCGCTGGTGAACCTGGTGTTCGGGCTGCTCGTGGCCTGGGTGCTGGTGCGCTACAAGTTCCCGGGCAAGCGCATCGTCGATGCGCTGGTCGACCTGCCGTTCGCGCTGCCCACGGCCGTGGCCGGCATCTCGCTGACCGCGCTGCTGGCCGGCAACGGCTGGGTCGGGCAGTACCTCGAGCCGCACGGCATCAAGCTCGCGTTCACGCCCGCGGGCGTGGTGATCGCGCTGATCTTCATCGGGCTGCCCTTCGTGGTGCGCACGGTGCAGCCGGTGCTCGAAGACGCCGAGAAGGAACTCGAGGAGGCCGCCACCTCGCTGGGCGCGACGCGGCTGCAGACCTTCACCAAGGTGATCTTCCCCTCGATCGCGCCGGCGCTGCTCACGGGCTTCGCCATGGCCTTCGCGCGCGCGATCGGCGAGTACGGCTCGGTGATCTTCATCGCCGGCAACATGCCGATGATCTCGGAGATCACGCCGCTGATCATCATCGGCAAGCTCGAGCAGTACGACTACGCGGGCGCCACGGCGGTCGCGCTGGTGATGCTGGTGATCTCGTTCCTGCTGCTCTTGGTCATCAACGGCCTGCAGGCATGGCAGCGTCGCCGGGCAGGAGGTTGAAATGAAGCCCCCACGCTTATCACTTCGTGTATTCGCTGCCCCCCGAGGGGGCGCGGGCCTCCCTTGGGGCGGCCCGGCGGGAGGCCCCATATGAGCGCACCGTCCAAAGTCATCCGCCGCACCCAGGCCGGCACCACCGAAGCCGCCTGGGTCCGCTGGCTGCTGATCGGCCTCGCGCTGGTCTTCATGTTCCTGTTCCTCGTGCTGCCGCTGGCGGCCGTGGCCACCGAGGCGCTGCGCAAGGGCCTCAACGCCTACCTCGAGGCGCTCAAGGAACCCGATGCCTGGAGCGCGATCCGGCTGACGCTGATCACGGCCGCCATCGCGGTGCCGCTGAACCTGGTGTTCGGCGTGGCCGCGGCCTGGGCCATCGCCAAGTTCGAGTTCCGCGGCAAGGCCTTCCTCACCACGCTGATCGACCTGCCGTTCGCGGTGTCGCCGGTGGTGGCGGGCCTGATCTACGTGCTGGTGTTCGGTGCCCAGGGCTGGTTCGGCCCGTGGCTGGCCGCGCACGACATCAAGATCATCTTCGCCGTGCCCGGCATCGTGCTGGCCACCGTGTTCGTGACCTTCCCGTTCATCGCGCGCGAGCTGATCCCGCTGATGCAGGCGCAGGGCACCGACGAGGAACAGGCCGCGATCGTGCTCGGCGCGAACGGCTGGCAGACCTTCTGGCGCGTGACCCTGCCCAACATCAAGTGGGGCCTGCTGTACGGGGTGATCCTGTGCAATGCGCGCGCCATGGGCGAGTTCGGCGCGGTGTCGGTGGTCTCGGGCCACATCCGCGGCCAGACCAACACCATGCCGCTGCACGTGGAAGTGCTCTACAACGAATACCAGTCGGTGGCCGCCTTCGCGGTGGCTTCGCTGCTGGCGATCCTGGCGCTGGTGACGCTGGTGATCAAGTCGGTGATCGAATGGCGCCACGAGCGCGAGATGAAGGCGATCGCCGAGCTGCCGCCGGAACGGCCGACGGCGGCCTAGGAAGAAAGAATTTCATGAGCATCGAAATCCGCAACATCAGCAAGCAGTTCGGCACCTTCCGGGCCTTGAACGACGTCAACCTGAACGTCGAATCGGGCGAGCTCGTGGCGCTGCTCGGCCCCTCGGGCTGCGGCAAGACCACGCTGCTGCGCATCATCGCCGGGCTGGAAACGGCCGACGCCGGCAGCATCCTGTTCTCGGGCGAGGACACCACCGACGTGCACGTGCGTGAGCGCCAGGTCGGCTTCGTGTTCCAGCACTACGCGCTGTTCCGCCACATGACCGTGTTCGAGAACGTGGCCTTCGGCCTGCGCGTGAAGCCGCGCAAGGAGCGCCCGAGCGAAGCCCAGATCAAGGCCAAGGTGACCGAGCTGCTCAAGCTCGTGCAGCTCGACTGGCTGGCCGACCGCTATCCGCCGCAGCTCTCGGGCGGCCAGCGCCAGCGCATCGCGCTGGCCCGCGCGCTCGCGGTCGAGCCCAAGGTGCTGCTGCTCGACGAGCCCTTCGGCGCGCTCGACGCCAAGGTGCGCAAGGAACTGCGCCGCTGGCTGCGCCGGCTGCACGACGAGCTGCACGTCACCTCGATCTTCGTCACCCACGACCAGGAAGAGGCGCTGGAAGTGGCCGACCGCGTGGTGGTCATCAACAAGGGCCACATCGAGCAGGTCGGCTCGCCGCAGGAGGTCTGGGACCAGCCCGCGAGCCCCTTCGTCTACGGCTTCCTCGGCGACGTGAACCTGTTCCACGGCCGCGCCGACAACGGCTCGGTGCAACTGGGCGACGTGCGCCTCGATTCGCCCGAGCACAGCGGCGCGCGCGACGCCAAGGCGCTGGCCTACGTCCGTCCGCATGACCTGGAGGTGACAGCCCACGTGCCGGGCGCGACGAGCGGCATCGTCGCGACGCTGGCGCGCGCGATCGTCGTCGGTCCGATCGCGCGGCTGGAACTTGAACCCGTCGACACGAATCCAGACAATCCGGGCTCCGGAACCATCATCGAGGCGCAACTCCCTGCGCAACAGTTCCGTGACCTGGGCTTGAAGGAGGGCGACACCGTCGTCGCCACGCCACGCAAGGCCAGGGTGTTCGTAGAAGAGGATTGGGTGTCTCCTTGATCGATTGGTACTTCGGCGCGCCGCGCCGCGCTTACGGCCTGATCTGCCTGGCCTGTGTGCTCATGCTGGCCTTCGGGCTCTACCTGCAGCACGTGGTGGGGCTCGAGCCCTGTCCGATGTGCATCGTCCAGCGCTATGCGCTGGTGCTGGTGGCGGTGTTCACGGGGCTGGCCGGGGCTTTCCGCGGCCGCGCGCTGCAGGTCGGCGGCGGCCTGCTGGCCCTGCTGTCGGCCCTCGGCGGCGCCTACACGGCTGCCTCGCAGAGCTGGCTGCAGTGGTATCCGCCCGAGGTGGTGTCGTGCGGCCGCGACCTCTACGGCATGATCGAGACCTTCCCGCTCAAGCGGGCGCTGCCGATGATCTTTCGCGGCGGCGGCGACTGCTCCAAGATCGACTGGACGCTGTTCGGCCTCACGCTGGCGAACTGGTCCTTCATCGCCTTCGCGGTGCTGACGGTCCTGCTGCTGGTGCTGCTGTTCCGCCGGCGTCCGGCACGCTGAGCGCGGCGTTCGCCGCATCGGCCTTCCAAGGCGGACCGCGGGTCCGCCTTTCGTCTTTGTGGTGGGGCGGGAGCGGAGTAACCCCGCGGCGGAACTCCCTCTTTAGGAACGCTTCAGACAGCGGGACTAGGATGCCCCCATCCCCCTTGCATTGCGACCCGGCCGCAGAGCCCGGCGAATGCATCCCCCGCCCGTTCCACTTCCTTCCCGCTGCATGCCCCAGACTCCCCCCCGGCGTTCGCGCAAGCTCCTCTACGGCATCCTGGCCCTCGTCGTGCTCGGCATCGCGGCCGCGATCGTGCTCACGCCGGCCAAGAAACCCGAGTACCTGACGGCGACGGTGCAGCGCGCCGACCTCGAGAACGCGGTGCTGGCCACCGGCGTGCTGCAGGCGCTCAGGCAGGTGGAGGTGGGCGCGCAGGTCACGGGCCAGCTCAAGTCGCTCAAGGTGTCGCTGGGCCAGACCGTGAAGAAGGGTGACTGGCTGGCCGAGATCGATCCCGCGATCTCGCAGAACACGCTGGCGCAGGAACAGGCCCGGCTCGACAACCTGCAGGCCCAGAAGGTGGCGAAGGAAGTGCGCGTCAAGCAGGCCGAGCTGGCCTGGGCGCGCCAGCGCGAGATGCTGGCGCAGGACGCCTCGGCGCGGCAGGACATGGAGAGCGCGGACGCCGAACTGCGCGCGCTGCGCGCCGACGCGGTGTCGCTCGACGCGCAGATCCGCCAGCAGCGCCTGGCCGTGTCCTCGGCCCAGACCAACCTCTCGTACACCCGGATCATCGCGCCCATCGACGGCGACGTGATCTCGATCAAGACGCTCGAGGGCCAGACCGTGGTCGCGTCGTTCCAGGTGCCCACGCTGATGACCCTGGCCGATCTGTCGACGATGACGATCAAGGCCCAGGTGTCCGAAGCCGACGTGGTGCGCGTGCGCGCCGGCCTGCCGGTCTACTTCACCATCCTCGGCGACCCCGACAAGCGCTACCACGGCACCCTGCGCGCGGTGCAGCCCTCGCCCGAGAAGATCAACAATGCGGTGTTCTTCAACGCGCTGTTCGACGTGCCGAACCCCGACCGCACCCTGCGCGTGGATATGACGGCCCAGGTCGCGATCATGCTCGGCGAGGCCAAGCAGGCGCTGACCGTGCCGCTGACCGCGCTGGGCAACCGCGACAAGGAGGGCCGCTACGAGGTGCGCGTGCTCAAGGCCGACCACACGCCCGAGACGCGCAAGGTGCGCACCGGCATCACCAACAACTTCCAGGCCCAGGTGCTCGAGGGGCTGAAGGAGGGCGACCAGGTCATCACCGGCGACGCCTCGGCCGTGGAGCCGCGCGAGGGCGAGGCCAACGGCGGCGAGCGCCGCGGCAAGGGCCCATGACGCAGTCGCCACGGCAGGCCCTGCTGTCGCTGCGCGGCATCGGGCGCAGCTTCCCCTCGGGCGAGACGCGGGTGCAGGTGCTCGAGGACGTGAACCTCGACATCGGCCACGGCGAGATGCTCGCGATCGTCGGCGCCTCGGGCTCGGGCAAGTCGACGCTGATGAACATCCTGGGCTGCCTCGACCGGCCCAGCAGCGGCAGCTACACGGTCTCGGGCCACGACGTGGGCACGCTCGACAGCGACGCGCTGGCCGAGCTGCGGCGCGAGCACTTCGGCTTCATCTTCCAGCGCTACCACCTGATGCAGCACCTGACGGCCACCGGCAACGTCGAGGTGCCGGCGGTGTACGCGGGCACCGACGGCGCGGCGCGCGAGGCGAGG
>NZ_JBZAYE010000188.1:0-12040 GCF_058244205.1 Variovorax sp. 20P10.2.4 | reverse complement strand
TGCTCGTGGGCCTGCCCACGCTGTTCTCGCCGCTGGCGCCACCGGTGGCCTTCGACGAGGTGATGTACCACCTGCCCTATGCGCGCCAGGTCGCGCAAAGCGGCACGCTGGGCGTCTACGAGTGGCTGCGCTACCCCTGGTTCCCCTACAACTACGACCTGCTCTACGCCGCGGCGCTGACGGTCTACGACGACGTCTTCACCCACTTCATCCACGGCCTCGCGGGCTGGCTGTCGGTGCTGATGATCCATCGCCTCGGCCGGCTGCACGCGAACCGCTACATCGCCTGCCTGGGCGCCGGCATCTGGCTCGCGCTGGGCGACTATCCCAACTCGTACATCGACATGGGCGTGGCGCTGTTCGTGCTCGCGGCCTTCGTCGCGCTGTGGTGGTGGGACGAGGGCCACGTGCTCGAACCGGCGCCCGGCGCAGCGCGCCACGGGCGCGCGCGCTGGCTGCTGCTGGCCGCCTTCTTCCTCGGCGTGGCGGCGGGCTCCAAGTACCAGGCGCTGATCTTCCTGCCGCTGGTGGCGGTGTTCGTGGCGCGGCGCGAGCGCCGGCCGCTGCCATGGCTCGCGGCCCTCGCGCTGTTCCTGGTGCCGTGCATCTACTGGTATGCGCGCAACTACCTGCAGACCGGCGATCCCTTCAACCCGATCGGCGCGCGCGTGTTCGGCTTCACCAACTGGAACATGGCCGACTACACGCAGCAGCTGGCCGATGTGCGCGACCACGCCAACATGCCCAACGGCCTGTTCTGGCCGCTGCTGCTGGTGCCGTTCAGCCCGCTGTGGCGCCCGGGCCCGGTGCGCGCGGCCTTCGTGTTCTGCCTCTACTCGCTCGTGATCTGGGTCGCGACCTCGCGCTATCCGCGCTACATGATGGCCTCGTTCCCGCTGCTCGCGCTGATGGCCGCCGTGGGCTGGCACACGCTGCTGGGCTGGGCCGGTAGCTTCGTGCGGCGCCGGCTGCCGGCGCTCGCGCGCGGGCGCACGCCGGGCGTCTTCGGCGGGCTGCTGATGGTGGTGCTCGCGGGCTTCGCGCTCGCGCATTCGGTGCGCGACCTGCGCATGATCTCGCCCACGCCCGCCTCGCGCGAGGCCTTCCTCGCCCAACGCGTGCCCGGCTACGAGGTGCTGAGCCACCTGCGCGCCAACCCCGTGGGCCGGCTCTACCAGGTCGGCCTCAACGACTCGATCTACTTCGCGCCCAACCCGGTGTGGGGCGACATCTTCGGGCCCTTCCGCTACTCGGACTACCTGTACCTGCCGGCCGACCAGCTCGCGCGCAAGCTGGCCTCGCAGCAGTTCGGCTCGATCGTGATCCAGACCGCGCTCGCGCCCTATGTCCACACCAAGCCCGACTTCGACAAGTACTTCAGCCTGATCGTCGAGAAGGACGGTGTGAAGGCCTACCGCATACTCGCGCCCACGCCATGACGACCGCCGACCGCCTCGCTTCCCCCACGGCCGCCGCCGCGCTCTCGCCGCTGCCGCCGGCGCTGCGCATCGCCGCCATCATCCCCTGCTACAACGAGGCGCTGGCCATTCCCAAGGTGGTGGCCGACTTCCGTGCCGACCTGCCCGAGGCGCAGATCCACATCTTCGACAACAACTCCACCGACGGCACCGCCGAGGTCGCGCGCGCCCATGGCGCGCACGTCGTGCACGTGCCGCTGCGCGGCAAGGGCAACGTGGTGCGGCGCATGTTCGCCGACGTCGAGGCCGACATCTACGTCATGGTCGACGGCGATGCCACTTACGACCTCTCGACGGTGCGCGAGATGATCCGCATGCTGGTCGAGCAGAAGCTCGACATGGTGGTGGGCGCGCGCGTCGACGACCAGACCGATGCCCAGACCTACCGTCGCGGCCATCGGCTGGGCAACCAGATGCTGACCGGCGCGGTCGCGGGCCTGTTCGGCGGCAGCTTCACCGACATGCTGTCGGGTTTTCGCGTGTTCTCGCGCCGCTACGTGAAGTCCTTCCCCGCGCTGGCCAAGGGCTTCGAGATCGAGACCGAACTCACCGTGCACGCGCTCGAACTGCGCATGCCCTATGCCGAGGTGCCCTCGGTCTATCGCTCGCGGCCCGAGGGCTCGGTGAGCAAGCTGTCGACCTACCGCGACGGCTGGCGCATCCTCGTCACCATCTCCAAGCTGTTCGTGAGCGAGCGGCCGCTGATGTTCTTCGCGATCCTCGCGGGCCTGCTCGCGCTGGCCTCGGTGGGGCTCGCGATCCCGCTCGCGATGACCTTCTGGGAGACCGGCCTGGTGCCGCGCCTGCCCACGGCCGTGCTGGCCACCGGCCTGATGCTCAGCGCGATGCTCGCACTGGTCTGCGGCGCGGTGCTGCACACCGTGACCATCGGACGCCAGGAGGCCAAGCGGTTGCGCTACCTCGCCATGCCCGCGGCCGGGTCGGCCTCGTGGCAAGACGGCGCCTGCGGCTGAGCCGATGAAGCAGGCCGGGCGCCAGTTCCTGCTGTTCGCCGTGGCTGGCGTGGTGGGCTTCGGCGTCGACGTGGCGGTGCTGTACCTCGCCGCGCCGCTGTTGGGCTGGTATGGCGCGCGCGTGCTGTCCTTCCTCGCGGCGGCCACCACCACCTGGGTGATGAACCGCCACCTGGCCTTCGGCGACCGTCATTCCGAGACCACGGTGTGGCGTGAATATGCGAGCTACCTCGCGACCATGCTCGGCGGCGCGGTCGTGAACTACGGCGCCTACGTGCTGGTGCTGCATTCGGTGAGCGGCCGCTGGGCGCCGATGCTCGGCGTGGCCGCGGGCAGCGGCGCGGGCATGGTCGTGAACTTCCTCGCCGCGCGCTACCTCGTCTTCAAGACACGGCGCTCGCCCTGAGCGCAGCGCGCCTCAGTGCGCCCCCGACACCACCACCGGAATCTCGGTTGCCGGCGGCGTGTTGCGGCTGCGGCCGCAGCGCACGATGCCGTCGATCATCACCATGCCCACGCCCGGTATGTCGCCGAGCTGCACGCTCTCGAGCAGGCCCGGCGCGGGCGAATGCTGCGCGCGGTCCATGAAGACGAAGTCGGCATCGCGGCCGACCTCGATCAGGCCGCAGTTGAGCTTGCGGATCTTCGCGGTGTTGCCGGTGGCGAAACAGAACACCAGCTCGGCCGGGATGTTCGCGATCGACGACAGCATCGCGACCATGCGCAGGATGCCCAGCGGCTGCACGCCCGAGCCCGCGGGGCCGTCGGTGCCGAGGATCACGCGGTGCGGGCACTTGAGCTCGAGCGCCGCCTTGGCCGCCGCGATCGCCACCTTCTCGTTGCCGTTGTGCACGATCTCGATCGCGCGCGAGCTCTTCTCGCAGAGCTCGCACACATGGGCCTCGGGCAGCGAGGTGTGGCCGCCGTTGATGTGGCCGATGACGTCGGCGTCGGCCTCGAGCACCACGTCCTTGTCGATCAGGCCCGAGCCCGGGATCGACGGGCCGCCCGTGTGGATCGTGCTCTGGATGCCGTACTTGCGCGCCCAGGCCACCATCTCCTTGGCCTCGTAGCCGGCCTTTACCGAGCCCAGGCCGACCTCGCCGAGCAGGCCCACGCCGGCCTCGGCGAGTTCCTTGAAGTCGCTCTCGACCATGCCCTTCTCGATCACCGGCGCGCCGGCCAGCACCTTCACGCCGCCGGGGCGGAAGTTGTCGAAGGCGCGCTGCGCCGTGATGGCCAGGGCCTTCAGGCCCACGATGTCCTTGGGGCGGCCGGGCAGGTGCACCTCGCCGGCCGAGATCATGGTGGTCACGCCGCCGTGCATGGTGGAGTCGATCCAGCCGATCTGGCCCTGGCGCGGCGTCCAGTCGCCGAACACCGGGTGCACGTGGCTGTCGATCAGACCGGGCGCGACGCAGGTCCGGCGCGCGTCGATGACGGTGTTCGCGCCCTCGAGGTCGCAGTCCTTCTGCTTGCCGATGGCGACGATCAGGCCGTCGTTCACCACGATGGTGTCGGCGTCGAGGATGGGCTTGTCGATGTCGCCCGAGAGCAGCAGCCCTATGTTCTGGATGACGACCTTGCCCGACTTTCCGCTGCTCGCGATTTCTGCCATTTCGTGTTGTCCTCGTCGTGGGGGGGAGTGTTGTTGTCCTGCAGATCGTCCGCGCGCACGGTGCGCAGCACGGTCTCGATCACGAAGTCTTCCCAGTGCCGGATCGCGTCCGGCGACTCCAGCGGCTCGCCGAGGAAGGCCGTGAGCGTGTGGCGGTTGGAGGTGTAGAAATAGCCGGTGGACGCGATCAGCAGGTAGATGTCGCGCGCCACGAGGTCCTTGCGGAACAGCCCCTGGGCCGCGCCGCTGGCGAGGATTTCCGAAATGATCGCCACCGCCCGCGACGAATACTCGCGCGCGCGCAGCGACTTCGAGATGTGCCGGCCCTTGTGCAGGTTCTCGGTGTTGAGCAGCGTCACGAACTCGGGGTTCTTGCGGTAGTAGCCGAGCACGAAGCGGATCACTTCGGTGAGCGCCTCCACCGGGCGCGAGGCATCGAGCGCGATCGCGGCCTCGGCGTCGTCCATGCGCTGGTAGATGCCCTCGAGCACCGCGATGAACAGGCCTTCCTTGCTGCCGAAGTAGTAGTAGATCATCCGGTCGTACGACTTGGCGGCCTTGGATATCTTCTCCACGCTGCCGCCGTCGTAGCCGTACTTGGCGAACACCTTGGTCGCCGACTTGAGGATGCTGTCGCGCGTGGCCTGGGCCGCGGCCTCGCGCACGCCGGTGCGGCGCTGGGGCTTGGGCTTGGTGATGGAGCGGCTGTCGGCCATCGATCGCGCGGCGTCCTGCTTACTTCTCGGCGAAGGCGCGCTCGACGACGAAGTCGCCCGGCGTCGAGGTGTTGCCTTCCTTGAAGCCGCGTGCCTCGAGGATGTGCTTGAGGTCGACCAGCAGGCCCGGGCTGCCGCACAGCATCACGCGGTCCTCGGCGGCGTTGATCGGCGGCAGGCCGAGGTCGTCGGTGAGCTTGTTGCTCGAGATCAGGTCGGTGATGCGGCCCTGGTTGCGGAACTCCTCACGCGTGACCGTGGGGTAGTACAGCAGCTGCTTGGCGACCATCTCGCCGAGGAACTCGTGCTTGGGCAGGTGGTCGGTCACGAGGTCGTGGTAGGCCAGCTCGTCGACCTGGCGCACGCCGTGCACCAGGATGACCTGCTCGAACTTCTCGTAGGTCTCGGGGTCGCGGATCACGCTCATGAACGGTGCCAGGCCGGTGCCGGTGCCGAACAGGTAGAGGCGCTTGCCGGGCAGCGTGTAGTCGATCAGCAAGGTGCCGGTGGGCTTGCGGCCCACGATGATGGTGTCGCCCACCTGGATGTGCTGCAGCCGCGAGGTCAGCGGGCCGTCTTCCACCTTGATGCTCAGGAACTCGAGATGCTCCTCGTAGTTCGGGCTCACGATGCTGTAGGCGCGCAGCAGCGGCTTCTCGTTGACGCGCAGGCCGATCATCGTGAAGTGGCCGTTGGAGAAACGCAGCGCCGGGTCGCGCGTGGTGGTGAAGGTGAACAGGCGGTCGGTCCAGTGGTGGACGCTCAGGACCTTCTCTTCGCTGAATGCACTCATACGGAACTCAATAGTGGTGAATGACGGGGGGGTGGCTGAGCCGGGATGCACGCCCTTGGGGCGCCAGCTGCCGGCCGGCTCCGAACCCTCCATTGTCGTTGGTCGGAAAAACCCCGATGAACATCGCGAGAAAACACCATTGCAAGCATCGGGCCCGTTTGCTACATTGACCTTCAATGTAGTGAATGCAACATGAAAGTGTAGGGGATGCTACACAAACGAAAGCCCCGGCACAAGCGGACATGCGGCACGTTTGTTGCAAACCCCGCCGCCACGATTTGCAGCCAACAAGAGGTCGCCCCCCGATGACGGAACACACGAAGACAGACGGACTGCCGGGCATGGACGTGCCGGTGGTCGCCGAGGCCGGCCCCGGCGGTTTCGGCAAGGCGCCGCTGCGCAACGAGCGCATGAGCGCGGCCAAGGTCGAATGCAATGCCTGCCCGGTGCTGTGCCAGATCTCCGACGGGCGCACCGGCGCCTGCGACCGCTATGCCAACCGCGAGGGCGTGCTGGTGCGCGTCGATCCGGTGGTGCTGCTGCGCCGCCAGCTCGCGAGCGATGCGCCCGCGCTGGTGGCTTTCGACCGCACGGCGGCGGCCGAAGACGGCAGGGCCGAAGAGTCATCGGCCGACTGGAACGGCGACCTGCTGCATGCCGACGAGGTCTTCGTCACCGGCGTCGGTTCCTCCACCACCTATCCCGACTACAAGCCCGCGCCCTTCATCGTCGCCTCCAAGGCGCAGGGCGTGGACATGGTCACCGTGGTCACCGAGGGCATCTTCAGCTACTGCAGCTTCAAGGTGAAGATCGACACCGACCGCTTCCTCGGCGCCGAGCAGGCCAACGTGCGCTACCGCGGCGAGGTGGTGGGCCACGTCACCACGGCCGAGTACGGCTCGCAGATGCTGTCGCTGGGCGGCGTGCACCACCTCACGGGCGGCAGCAAGAAGGAAGGCCGCATGACGGCCGAGCTGATGCAGTTGCTCGGCAACAAGAAGGCCATCGAATGCACCATCGACGGCGGCGCCAGCCTGGTGATCCAGGCCGGCAAGGCGCCGATCGTCAATGGCGTGGAAGAACAGCGCATGCGCGTGGGCTGCGGCTCCGCGGCGGTCGGCATCTTCGCGCGCCAGTTCGCCGGCGTGGCCGACGAGGTGGTGGTGGTCGACGACCACATCACCGGCGTGCTGACCGAGCACCAGGCCGGCCGCTGCCTCGACATGCCGCCCTCGGGCATCCAGATGCTGGGCCGCAAGTCGACGCCGGGGCGCTACTTCCAGGTCGCGAATCCGGGCAACGGCTGGGGCGGCACCGACATCGCCGATCCGCTGTCGATCATCGAGGGCTGGGAGGAGGGCGTGGCCAAGCCCGGCCTGCGCCTGCTCATGACCTCGACCACCGGCGAGCATGCGCAGTGGTACGTGCTCGACGACGCGCTGCAGCCCGTCGAGCAGCCGATGCCGCCCGAGGTCAAGCGCATCGTCGACCGCATCGGCGAGAACTGCGAGCCTTCGCTGTGCACCGTGCTGTTCCTCGGCGGTGCCGGCGGCAGCCTGCGCGCGGGCGTCACCGAGAACCCGGTGCTGCTCACGCGCGCCATCAAGCGCGCGCTGGTCAATGTCACCTGCGGCGGCGCGCCGGCCTATGTGTGGCCGGGCGGCGGCATCACGGTGATGGCCGACGTCATGCGCATGCCCGACAACAGCTTCGGCACCGTGCCCACGCCCGCGATCGTCGCGCCCATCGAGTTCAGCATGCGGCGCGCCGACTACGAGGCGCTCGGCGGCCACATGGAGCACGTCTTCCCGCTCGAGCAGGCGCTCGCGCGCGGTGCCTGGCAGGAAGACGGCGCGCCGCTCGCGCGCCAATGGCTCGTCATCGACGAAGCCAATCCCTGGCCGCTGGGCCACGCTCCCATGTTGGGATAACCATGTCCGCCCAACGCACGGCGCTCGACGAGCACCGCTGGCACTTCAACCACGGCCCGATCGACATCGTGGCCGAGGCGCACGGCGACCGCTACGCGGTGGCGGCCGCGCACGATGCGGCCTGGGCGCGCTTCGCGCACGTGCTCGACGAACTGGTGCACGAACTGCCGCTGCTGCGGCTGCCGGTCACCGACCAGATGCGCCCGCGCGGCGTGGTGGCGCGCCGCATGTGGGATGCCTGCGCGGCGTTCGCGCCGACCTTCATCACGCCGATGGCCGCGGTCGCGGGCTCGGTGGCGCAGGAGCTGATCGCCTTCTACCAGCGCCCCGGCATCGAGCGCGCCTGGATCAACAACGGCGGCGACATCGCCGTGCATCTCGCGCCGGGCCAGACGGCGCGCGTGGGCGTCTACGCGGACCTCGCGCGCTTCGACTGGCGCGATGCCAACGGCCTCGTCGACACCGACGGCCAGTTCGAACTGCGCGCCGACCAGCCGGTGCGCGGCGTCGCCACCAGCGGCTGGCGCGGGCGCAGCTTCTCGCTCGGCATCGCCGACAGCGTGACGGTGCTGGCGGCCACCGCGGCGCAGGCCGACGCGGCCGCCACCGTGATCGCCAACGCGGTCGACGTCGACAACGATGCGATCCGCCGCGTGCCCGCGAGCGAGCGCAAGGACAACAGCGACCTCGGCGACACGCTGGTCACCGTCGACGTGCCGCCACTGCCCCCCGCGCAGGTGCGCAGCGCACTCGATACGGGCGCGGTGTGCGCCCGCGTCCTGCAAAAAGGCGGGCTCGCATGGGCCGCTCTGCTCGTTTGCCAGGGGCAGTGGCGACTGGTCGAGCCCTTATGCTCGAAGCCGCTTGAAGCTAGGGCCTGTTAACACTATGCAAGGGGTCGCGAAGCTCACCAAAGCCCGCCCATCAAGGCGCGCGACGACGCGTGTGCGTCCGCACACGCTAGGAGCGCAACGCCGAGGGGCGGGCTTTGGTGAGCTTCCCTCCGGGTTGCCCCGCAAAGGGGCCGTCTGCGGCGTTGCCCGCGCTTGCAAGGCATCAGCCTTGCTGCGCGCGGGCGCCTTGCATCCAGCCCCTTTGCGGGGCAACGCGACCCCTTGAATAGTGTTAACAGGCCCTAAGCGCGCTTCTTGAACAGCGCCGAGGCCCCGCTCGCGGTCGCCACCTCGGCCGCCGCCTGCATCAGCGTGGGCCCGAGCGTCTCCATGCGCTGCGCCGTCAGCCGCACCGCGGGGCCGGCGATGGTGATGACGCCGATGGCCGGGCCGGAAGGGCCGAAGACCGGTGCCGCCATCGCGGTCATGCCGGGCGCGAACACCTCGTTGATCAGGCTGAAGCCGCGCTGGCGCGCCGCCTTCACGTAGACCATCACGGCCTTGAGCGTGGTCGGCGCCTTGGGGCCGAAGTCCTCGGGCTTGCCCAGGCCCTTCTTGGCGACCAGCGCCATCGCGTCGTCCTCGGGCAGGGTCGAGAGCCAGGCATGGCCGGCCGCGCTGCACGACAGCGCCACCGACAGGCCCATGTCCGGGTCGTAGCGCAGGCCATGGGTCGCGCCCTGCGCCTTGGCCACGAAGGTGAGCTCGTCGCCGTCGACCACCGCGAGGCGCACCAGTTCGCCCGAGGCCTTGGCGAGCTGGTCGAGCAACGGCTGCGCGACATCGACCACGCCCGAGTTGCTGAGGAACGAGAGGCCGATCGACACCAGCTTGATGGTCAGCACGTAGTGGCCGTCGCGCTGCTCCTGCCGCACGTAGCCGTAGCGGATCAGCTCCGTCAGCAGGCGGTGCGAGGCGCTCAGCGGGATCTGCAGATCGCCCGCCAGCAGGGACAGGGGCACGCCCTCGGGATGGGACGCCAGATATTCCAGCACCCTGAAGCTGCGTCCCAGCATTTCGCTCATGTCAGTACTCCCGGTTCATGTCGCGGACCGATGGCGACAGCCGAACTCTAGCAGATGAAGGGAAGGGATTTCCATAGTGGAAAGATTTTCCGATTCACCACAGAATTCCTCCCATCGCATCGGCCATGCCGCCTTCCGTCCTTCCCTGGAGCCCACCCGTGAAACTTCTTCGCACCTTCGCCCTCGCCAGCCTCTGCATCGGCCTCGCCGCACCCGCCCTGGCGCAGCAGGAACGCACCATCCGCTTCGGCCACCTCAACAACACCGACCACCCGGTGAGCCTGGGCGTGAAGCGCTTCGCCGAGCTGCTGGCGGCCAAGAGCGGCGGCAAGATGAAGGTGCAGGAGTACCCGGCCAACCAGCTCGGCAACGAGATGCAGCAGCAGTCGGCGCTGCAGGGCGGCGTGCAGCAGATGTCGGCGCCCGCGACCACCTCGCTCGCGGGCATCGTCAAGGAGTTCGGCCTGGTCGACTTCCCGTTCGCGGTCGCCAGCTTCGAGCAGGCCGACCAGCTGCTCGACGGACCGCTGGGCCAGGCGCTGATCGCCAAGCTGCCCGAGAAAGGCCTGGTGGCGCTCGGCTACTGGGACCTGGGCTTTCGCAACGTGACCAACAGCAAGCACCCGATCACCAAAGCCGAGGACCTGCAGGGCCTGAAGATCCGCGTGATCCCGAACCCGGTGTTCCTCGACACCTTCAAGGCCTTCAAGGCCAACCCGGTGCCGATGCCCTTCGCCGAGCTCTACGGCGCGCTCGAGTCGAAGGCGGTCGACGGCCAGGAGAACCCGTTCGCCGTGATCCTGTCGAACAAGTTCTACGAGGTGCAGAAGTTCGTGAGCGCGACCAACCACGTGTACGCGGCCAACATCGTGCTCGTGAGCAAGAAGTTCTGGGACCAGCTCTCGCCGACCGAGCAGAAGTGGATGCGCGAGGCCGCCGACGAGGCGCGCGGCTACCAGCGCCAGGCCAGCCGCACCGCGGCGCAGAAGGCCGTGGGCGAGCTGCAGGCCAAGGGCGCGCAGTTCAACGAGGTGGCGCCGAAGGAGCAGGTGCGCATGCGCGAGATCGCGCAGCCGGTGATCGACAAGTTCGCGGCGCAGTACGACCCGGCCACGGTCAAGCTCTACAACGACGAGCTCGCGCGCATCCGCGGCGCCAAGCAGTGAGCGCACGGCAACCGCGAGCATCCACCATGAAGTTCCTCGTCCTGCACGGCCCCAACCTCAACCTCTTCGGCCGCCGCGAGCCGCACATCTACGGCCGCACCACCCTGGCGGAGATCGACGCGCGCATCGACAAGCTCGCGCACGAGCTCGACATCACGGTGGCGACCATCCAGTCGAACCACGAAGGCGCGCTGGTCGACTTCCTGCACCAGCACATCGACGAGGCACAGGGCGCGCTGGTCAACCCCGCGGGCCTCACGCAGCACGGCGTGCCGCTGCACGACGCGATCAAGGCCATGCCGTTCCCGACCATCGAGGTCCACATGTCGAACATCGCGGCGCGCGAGGCCTGGCGCGCGCACTCGATCATCTCGCCGGCCGTGCGCGGCACGGTGCAGGGGCTCGGGCCGCAGTCCTATCTCGCGGCGCTGCGCGCGCTGGTCGAGATCGTGCGCGACGGCAAGCAGTGAGCCCGTGCGTGCGCCATTGCACGGCGCACGCCCACCGACTGGATTGAAGAGGACGACATGAATCGATGGATCGATCGCGCCTGCCGCGTGGTGGAGGCGCTGATCGCGACCTTCCTGGCCGTGATGGTGGTGCTGGTGTTCGGCAACGTGGTGCTGCGCTACGGCCTCAACTCGGGCATCACCGTGTCCGAGGAGGTCTCGCGCTGGCTGTTCATCTGGATCACCTTCCTGGGTGCGCTGGTGGCGCTGCGCGAGCATGCCCACCTCGGCGTGGACATGGTGGTCGGCCGGCTGCCGCCGCTGGGGCGCAAGCTGTGCCTGGGCGCGAGCCACCTGCTGATGCTCTACATCCTGTGGCTGCTGTTCCAGGGCAGCCTGGCGCAGACGCGGATCAACTGGGACGTGGAGGCGCCGGTCACCGGCGCCTCGATGGCCGTGGTCTACGCCTCGGGCCTGGTGTTCTCGGTGCTGGCGGCGGCGCTGCTGCTGGTCGAGCTGCTGCGCCTGCTCACGGGCCAACTGGCCGACGACCAGTTGGTGGCGATCCAGGAATCGGAAGAAGCCGCCGCGCTCGCGCAGGTGCTCGAGGCCGAACGGGAGCGCCGCGCATGACGATCGCCGTCTTCCTCGGATCGCTGCTGCTGGCCATGGCGCTCGGCATGCCGATCGCCTTCGCGCTGCTGGCCAGCGGCGTGGCGCTGATGTGGCAGCTCGACCTGTTCGATGCCCAGATCCTGGCGCAGAACCTGATCGGCGGCGCCGACAGCTTCCCGCTGCTGGCCGTGCCCTTCTTCATGCTCGCGGGCGAGATCATGAACGCGGGCGGCCTGTCGCGCCGCATCGTCGCGCTGGCGCTCGCGCTGGTGGGCCACGTGCGCGGCGGCCTGGGCTACGTGACGATCATGGCGGGCTGCCTGCTGTCGGCGCTGTCGGGCTCGGCCGTGGCCGACGCGGCGGCGCTGACCGCGCTGCTGCT
>NZ_JBZAYE010000187.1:0-12112 GCF_058244205.1 Variovorax sp. 20P10.2.4 | reverse complement strand
CCAGCGCGAGCTTCCAGCCGAGGTTGGCCGCGTCCTGGATGCCGCTGTTGCCGCCGCGCGCGCCGAAGGGGCTCACCACGTGCGCGGCATCGCCGATGAAGAACACGCGGCCATGGCGGAAGCGCTCGAGCAGGTGGTCGCGGTAGCCGTAGGGGCCGATCCAGACGAACTCGAACTCCACGCCCGGCCCGAGCTGCTCGCGCAGCCGCGCGCCCGCCACCTCGGGCCGGCTGATGTAGGCGGTGTCGCAGTCCTCGGGCATCTGGTAGTCGATGCGCCAGACGCCGTCGGCCATCAGGTGCTGCCAGACGCCGCGGCCCTCGTTGAAGGGCGCGTCGACCCAGGTCCAGCGCTCGGTCGGCAGCGGCTTGCGAAAGCGCACGTCGCTGATGCACCAGCGGTCGGTGCTGCGCGAGGCATGGGCCTCGATGCCGAGTCCGGTGCGGATCGCGCTGTTGGCGCCGGTGGCGTCGATCAGCCGGTCGGCCTCGATCGTGTAGCGGCCCGCGGGCGTCTCGACCTCGAGGCGCACGCCGTCGGCGATCGGTTCGACGCGCGTCACGCGGCTCTTCCAGCGCAGGTCGGTCAGGCCGAGCTCGAGGATGCGCTCGACCAGGAACCACTCGATGTAGAACTGCTGCAGGTTGATGAAGGGCGGTTGCCGCGAGACGCTGGCCGTCTGCAGGTTGAAGTTGTAGACCTCTTGCTCGCCCGAGAAGGTGCGCCCGAAGGACCAGATGATGCCCTTGGCCGCGATGCGCTCGAAGATGCCCAGGCGCTCGAAGATCTCCAGGCTCTTCTGCGCATAGCAGATGCCGCGCGAGGAGGCGCCGCGCACGCCGACGGTGTCGTCCTCGTCGAGCAGCACGGCGCGCACGCCGCGCTGCGCGAGGTCGCAGGCCAGCGTGAGGCCCGAGGGGCCGGCGCCGACGATCACGAGCGGGTGGCGCACCACCTGGCCGCTGGCCAGCTCGGGCGGCGGCACGAAGGGCCAGCTCGGCAGTTCGTAGGCGGGCGCGAAAGCGAATTGTTCTTCCATGGCTTGCCTGCGTGACTAGAGCGAATGCGCGAACTCGGCGATCGCGTCGGCGGCCTGCGGCACCAGCTCCGGCTGGCCCGCGAGGTAGTGGTTGCCGCCGACGATGTCGACGTTGCGGATGCGCGCGCCGCCCGCGGTTAGCCAGGCATCGCGCGTGCTCGGGAAGGTCGACTGGTCGCCGGTGTAGGTCAGCAGCAGCTTGCGCACCGTGGTGCGCGCGAGGTTGGTGGGGCCGTCGGCCTGCGAGCGCGAGGACCACTGCGACAGGAAAGCCGTGAGCGAGGTGGTGCGGCCCATCGCGTTGGCCGAGTAGTTGACCTGGCGCGCATCGCCCCAGACGCTGCCGGGCAGGCGGTCGTTGGGATCGAGCGAGAGGTCGATGCAGCGCGGATCGGCATGGGTGCGGTAGACGATGAAGGTCTGGTCGCGCGGCGCGCCCCCGGTGCCGCGCAGCAGCGCGAGCCGGTCGAGGCACCACTGCTCGATGCGCGCGAGCCGCGCCTGCTGCGCCGCGGAGAAGCGCGCGAGGAAATCGGCGTCGTAGGGCACGCGGTGGCGCGCGTCGTACATGTCGAGTTCGGGGTCCACCGACAGCGGGTCGTGCTCGTCGGTGACCGAGGGATCGATCCAGTCGCGCATCAGCCGCGTGCGGCCCAGGTGCGCGGCGCACAGCGCGATGCCGTCGACCGGCGGCAGGTCGCCGGGGTGCAGGTGGGTGGGGTCGCCGTCGGGGAAGTGCGTGGCCGTGAGCCGCTCGGCCTGCGCCTGGTAGAAGGCCGCGAGCGCGGCGCCGCCCGAGTTGCCGACCAGGAACACCTTCTCGTAGCCGGCCGCGCGCAGGTACTGCACGCCGGCGCCCAGGTCCTGGATCGCGCGCTCCATCAGCAGCACCGTGTCGTTGCCGACGTAGCGCGAGTTGAGCCCCATGCAGCAGATGCCGCGCTCGGCCAGCGGCGCGATCAGGTAGTGGCCCATGAAGTTGCTGGTGGGATGCATCACGATCGCCGCGATGCGCTTCGGACCCGCGGGCGCGCGGTACGCGCCGTAGATGCGCGGGCGCAGCATCTGCAGGCCCGACTGGCTCTCGAGCGCCGCGCCCGGCTTGACGTCGATGACGGCGAGTTGCAGTTCAGGCATCGGCCGTGCCTTTCGCGGCCAGCAGCTGCGCCTTGCGCGCGGTCCAGGCATCGAGGTCGGCATGGGCGCGCAGCGCGTGCGCGTCCATCTCGGCCTGCGGCACGGTCGGCGTGGTCAGTTCCACGCGGATGCCGTTGGGGTCGAAGAAGTAGATCGACTCGATGATGTGGTGGTCGGTGATGCCCAGCACCTCGACGCCCGCGGCCTCGAGCCGGGCCTTGGCGGCCAGCAGGTCGGGCACGCCGTCCACGCGCAGCGCGATGTGGTTGACCCACGAGGGCGTGTTGGGCGAGGGCAGCGCGGCGATGTCGTCGCCGAGGTCGAAGAAGGCGATGAAGGAGCCGTCGCGCATCCGGAAGAAGATGTGGACGTAGGGGCAGTACTCGCCGGTGCTGGGCACGTGGTCGCTCTTGATCACGTGCACCAGCGGCAGGCCGAGCAGGTCCTCGTAGAAGCGGCGGGTTTCCTCGCTGTCGCGGCAGCGCCAGGCGAAATGGTGCAGGCCCCGGATCGGGGGCGCGGCGGATGGGGTCGGCATCGGGCTTGTCTCCGGGACGGCCATCGGGGCCGTCCGAGCCGCTATTGGGCGATGGCTGGACCTATGATGCAATCGAAATTAATTCATCGATTGATGAAATAGCCATATGAATCTGACCTTGCGCCAGTTGCGCGCCTTCGCCGCCGTCGCCGAGACCGGCAGCTTCACCGCCGCGGCCCAGCAGCTGCACCTGACCCAGTCGGCGCTCAGCGTGCTGGTGCGCGAGCTCGAGCGCGAGATGGGCGTGCAGCTGCTCGACCGCCACACGCGGCGCGTGCTGCTGTCGGAGGCCGGGCGCGAGTTCCTGCCCTCGGTGCACCGGCTGCTCGGTGACCTCGCGGGCGCGGTGGCCGGCGTGACCGAGTTGCGCGACAAGAAGAAGGGCCTGCTGCGGCTGGCCGCGCCGCAGCTCATGGCCTGCACGCTGATGCCGCGCGTGATCGCCGTGTATCGCGCGCAATACCCCGACGTGGAGGTGCGGCTGGCCGACACCCTGCCCGAGCACCTGCTCGACGGCATCCTCGCGGGCGAGGTCGAGCTGGCCGTGGGGCAGGACCTCGAGGTCGATCCCGCGCTGATCGAGCGCCGCACGCTGCTGCGCGACCGCCACTGGCTGATCTGCCCGCCCGGCCATGCCTTCGAGGGGCGGCGCAAGGTGCGCTGGGCCGAACTGGCGCCCTACACCTTCATCGCGCCCACGCGCGACTTCCGCCAGCGCGTGCTGCCCGAACTCGCGAGCGCCGAGCGCGCCTGGATGCAGCGCCCCGGCACCCAGGAGGTGTCGTACATGACCACCGCGCTCGGCATGGTGGCCTCGGGGCTCGGGCTGACCGTGTGCCCGACCTATTCGGCGCCGCTGGTACAGGCGCACGGGCTGCGCATGGTGCGGCTGGAGGCGCCCGACTTCCACCGCGAGGTCTGCGTCTACGGCGCGGCGCGGCGTTCGCTGTCGCCCGCGGCGGCCAGCTTCGTGCAGATTCTGGAGCGCTTCGCCAGCGAGCGGGGCGAGGCCTGAAAAGCATCGGCCGGCGTCACGAGACGCACAGTCGCGCAGTGAGGCCCTACCTACAATGCGGGGCGACCCGTATCCATCCCATCCAGACCATGAACGTTCTTCGATTCACCGACCTCTGCGCCCAGGGCAAAGCCGCCGGCCAGCGCGTCTTCATCCGTGCCGACCTCAACGTGCCGCAGGACGATGCCGGCAACATCACCGAGGACACCCGCATCCGCGCCTCGGTGCCCTGCATCCAGCTGGCGCTCGATGCCGGTGCCGCGGTGATGGTCACCTCGCACCTCGGCCGCCCGACCGAGGGCGAGTTCAAGCCCGAGGATTCGCTGGCGCCGGTCGCCCAGCGCCTGGGCGAGCTGCTGGGCCGCGAGGTGCCGCTGGTCGCGAACTGGGTCGACGGCGTCGACGTGAAGCCGGGCCAGGTCGTGCTGCTCGAGAACTGCCGCCTCAACAAGGGCGAGAAGAAGAACGACGAGGCGCTCGCGCGCAAGCTCGCCGCGCTGACCGACATCTACGTCAACGACGCCTTCGGCACCGCGCACCGCGCCGAGGCCACCACCTACGGCATCGCGCAGTTCGCCAAGGTGGCGAGCGCCGGCCCGCTGCTGGCGGCCGAGATCGACGCCATCACCAAGGCCCTGGCCCAGCCCAAGCGCCCGCTGGTGGCGATCGTCGCGGGCTCCAAGGTCAGCACCAAGCTCACGATCCTGCAGAGCCTGTCGGCCAACGTCGACCAGCTGATCGTCGGCGGCGGCATCGCCAACACCTTCCTGCTCGCGGCCGGCCTGAAGATCGGCAAGTCGCTGGCCGAGCCCGACCTGGTCGACCAGGCGAAGTCGGTGATCGAATCGATGCGTGCGCGCGGCGCCGACGTGCCGATCCCGGTCGACGTGGTCACGGCCAAGACCTTCGCGGCCGACGCGCCGGCCACCGTCAAGGCGGCCAGCGAGGTGGCCGACGACGACCTGATCCTCGACATCGGCCCGAAGACGGCCGCGCAACTGGCCGCGCAACTGCGCGAGGCCGGCACCATCGTCTGGAACGGCCCGGTGGGCGTGTTCGAGTTCGACGCCTTCGCGGGCGGCACCAAGGCCATCGCCCAGGCGATCGCCGAGAGCAGCGCGTTCTCGATCGCCGGTGGCGGCGACACCCTCGCGGCGATCGCCAAGTACGGCATCGAGAAGGACGTGGGCTACATCTCGACCGGCGGCGGCGCCTTCCTCGAGGTGCTGGAGGGCAAGACCCTGCCGGCCTTCGAGATCCTGGCCAAGCGCGCCGCGGGCTGAGAGCGCGGAGGGATCGCGCGGATTCCATCGATCCGCGTGGTGTCTTCCACGCGACACATAAATTGTATACAGTAGCGGATACAAAAACGGAGATAGATCCATGAGCACCGACCGCCTTCCCCGCCACGCCACCAAGATCGTCGCCACGCTCGGCCCCGCGTCGAGCACGCCCGAGCTGCTCGAGCAGATGATCATCCACAAGGTGAGCGTGGTCCGGCTCAACTTCAGCCACGGGACGGCGCAGGACCACATCGACCGCGCCACCATGGTCCGCGAGGCGGCCCGCAAGGCCGGCCGCGAGGTCGCGATCATGGCCGACCTGCAGGGCCCGAAGATCCGCGTGGGCAAGTTCGCGCAGGGCAAGATCTGGCTCGAGCCGGGCGCGAAGTTCGTGCTCGACGCCTCGCGCACCGAGCCCGGCGACATCGATGCTGTGGGCCTCGACTACAAGGACCTGCCGCGCGACGTGCGCGCCGGCGACCGGCTGCTGCTCAACGACGGCCTGATCGTGCTGGTGGTCGATGCCGTGCGCGGCGAGGCGGTGCACACCACCGTCAAGCTCGGCGGCGAGCTCTCGAACAACAAGGGCATCAACAAGCAGGGCGGCGGCCTCACGGCGCCGGCGCTCACGGCCAAGGACATGGAGGACATCAAGACCGCGATGAGCTTCCAGGCCGACTACGTGGCCGTGAGCTTCCCGAAGAACGCGACCGACATGGAAATGGCGCGCCAGCTGTGCAACGTGGCCGCCGCCGAGTACGGCCACAAGCCCGGGCTGATCGCGAAGATCGAGCGTGCCGAGGCGATCCCGCGGCTCGAGGAGATCCTGCGCGCCAGCGACGGCATCATGGTCGCGCGCGGCGACCTCGCGGTCGAGGTCGGCAATGCCGCGGTGCCGGCACTGCAGAAGAGGATGATCCGCATGGCGCGCGAGATGGACAAGGTGGCGATCACCGCGACCCAGATGATGGAGTCGATGATCACCAACCCCGTGCCCACGCGCGCCGAGGTCAGCGACGTGGCGAACGCGGTGCTCGACGGCACCGACGCCGTGATGCTCTCGGCCGAGACCGCCTCGGGCCGCTATCCGCTCGAGACCGTGCAGGAGATGAGCCGCATCTGCGAAGCCGCCGAGGCCGCCGAAGACAAGCAGCTCGACGCCGACTTCAGCGGCCAGTCCTATGCGCGCATCGACCAGTCGATCGCCATGGGCGCGCTGTTCACCGCCCACCACCTGGGCGCCAAGGCCATCGTCGCGCTGACCGAGTCGGGCTCGACCCCACTGTGGATGAGCCGCCACCGCGCCCACATCCCGATGTACGCGCTGACCTCGCGCCTGGCGACGCAGCGCAAGATGGCGCTCTATCGCAACGTGCGCCCGCTGCTGATGGATTCGGAGAGCGACCGCGACACCGCGCTCGAGCAGGCCGAGGCGCATCTGAAGAAGCGCGGCATCGTGCAGAGCGGCGACGTCTACGCGATCACCTGCGGCGAGCCGATGGGCGCGCCGGGCGGCACCAACATGCTGAAGATCTGCCGCGCGAGCTGATCCGCGCGCGCTCGAAAAGACAAAGGCCGGCGCATGCCGGCCTTTCTTCCTGGCGCCGGCGTCCGGTCAGCCGTTGCGGAACAGGAAGCTGTAGGCGTTGAGCGCCGGCACGCCGCCCAGGTGCGCGTACAGCACCTTCGAGCCGGCCGGGAATTCGCCCAGGCGCACCTTCTCGATCATCCCGTGCATCGACTTGCCCTCGTACACCGGGTCGGTCAGCATGCCCTCGAAGCGCGCGCTCAGGCGGATCGCCTCCAGCGTGCCCTCGTTCGGCAGGCCGTACTCGGGGCCACCGAAACGGCGGTCGAGCACCACGTCCTTCTCGGTGATCTCGCGGCCCAGCTCGATCAGCTCGGCCGTGTTGCGCGCGATGCGCAGGATCTGCTCGAAGGTCTGCTGCGGCTTGGCCGAGGCATCGATGCCGATCACGCGGTCGGCCCGGCCGTCGGCCGCGAAGCCCGCGACCATACCGGCCTGCGTGCTGCCCGTGACCGAGCAGACCACGATGTAGTCGAACTTGAAACCGAGTTCGGCCTCCTGCTGGCGCACTTCCTCGGCGAAGCCCACGAAGCCCAGCCCGCCCAGCGGATGCTCGGAGCAGCCCGCGGGAATCGGGAACGGCTTGCCGCCGGCCTGGCGCACGCTGTCCATCGCGTCCTCCCAGCTCTTGCGGATGCCGATGTCGAAGCCGGCCGCGTCGAGCCGCACGTCGGCGCCGAGGATGCGCGACATCTCGATGTTGCCCACGCGGTCGTACACCGCGTCGGAGTAGTTGACCCAGTTCTCCTGCACCAGCACGCACTTCAGGCCCAGGTGCGCGGCCACCGCGGCCACCTGCCGGGTCTGGTTCGACTGGATGCCGCCGATCGACACCAGCGTGTCGTAGCCGCCCTCGAGCGCCTCGGGGATCAGGTACTCGAGCTTGCGCGTCTTGTTGCCGCCGAAGGCGAGGCCGCTGTTGCAGTCCTCGCGCTTCGCATAGAGCTCGACCTTGCCGCCGAGGTGGGCGCTCAGGCGCGGGAGCGGATGGATCGGCGTCGGGCCGAAGGTCAGCACGTGGCGGGGGAATTTCTTCAGGTTCATCGGCAAGACTCCAGGGTGAAGCACAGGGGGAAGGCGATGAAGCCGATGGTAGGAAGAAGGCTGAGCAACAGGGGTGCAAAATTCGGTGGCCTCGCAAACCAAAAGAAATCAAGATGCGGGGATCGAAGCCATTTGATGCGCCAAAGCCGCCATGAGCACAACAAAATTGCGTTCCTCGCCTGCGCGTTCCGCCAAGCCGCAGCAGGCCCCCACGCCCGCCGTTTCGGCGGCCGCCGCGCTCGACCGTACCGACCGCGCGATCCTGCGCGCGCTGCAGCGCGACGCCTCGATGTCCAACGTCGCGCTGGCCGCCAAGGTCAGCCTCAGCGCGCCGGCCTGCCTGCGCCGCGTCGAACGGCTCAAGGCCTCGGGCCTGATCAAGGGCGTGGTCGCGCTACTCGATGCGCAGGCGCTCGACATGGGCATGCTGGTGATGATCGGCGTGGTGCTCGACCGCTCCACGCCCGACTCCTTCGCCGACTTCGAGAAGGCCGCGCAGAAGGTCTCGGGCTGCCTCGAATGCCACGTGGTCACGGGCGAGTTCGACTACTTCATGCTCGTGCGCACGCGCGACAACGACAGCTTCAACCGGCTGCATGCCGAGCAGTTGCTCTACCTGCCGGGCGTGCGGCAGATCCGGACCTTCGTGGTGCTCAAGCAGGTGCTGTCGACCACACAGCTGCCTCTCTGACACGCGGCGCGCGCGTCATGCGCTGCAATCGACGCTTCGCCGCGCCGCGAAACCGGCGCCCCTTCCCGCGCGTACCCCTTCGATGACCTTTCCCGTCCTTGCGTCGATCCGCCGGCGCCGCCGTGCCCTGTCCACCGCCCTGGGCGTCGCCGCGGCCACCGCGCTCGCGGCCTGCTCGCCGATCAAGCTGCTCAACGGCCTGGTGCCCACCGACACCTACCAGTTCCAGGGCGACATCGCCTACGGACCCGCGCCGCGCCAGCAGCTCGACGTCTACCAGCCATTGCCCGACACCGCGCCCGCGCGCGGCCGGCGGCCGCTGGTGGTGTTCTTCTTCGGCGGCACCTGGAGCACCGGCGACCGCGCGAGCTACCGCTTCCTCGGCGAGGCGCTGGCCGCGCGCGGTGCCGTGGTGGTGGTGCCCGACTACGGCCTCTCGCCGCGCCATACCTACCCCGTGTTCGTGCGCGACAGCGCGCTGGCGGTGAAATGGGCACTCGACAACGCGGCCCAGCTCGGCGCCGACCCGAAGCAGGTCTACGTGATGGGCCACAGCTCGGGCGGCTACAACGCGGCCATGGTCGCGCTCGACGGCCGCTGGCTCGGCGAGCTCGGCGCCAGTCCGCGCCAGCTCGCGGGCTGGATCGGGCTGGCCGGGCCCTACGACTTCCTGCCCATCGGCGATCCGCAGACCCGCGTCGCCTTCGACTGGCCGCGTACGCCGGCCGATTCGCAGCCGCTCGCCCACGTCACGCCGGGCGCGCCGCGCACGCTGCTGATGGCCGCGGCCAAGGACAACCTGGTCTATCCCGAGCGCAACACCCTGCCGATGGCGGCCGCGCTGCGCGCCGCGGGCGTGCCGGTCGAGGTTCGCGTGTTCGACAACCTGAGCCACGTCACGCTGATGGGCGCCTTCGGCAAGCCCATCCAGTGGCTGGGCGGACCGGTGCTGCCGCCCGTGGTCGAGTTCCTCGGGTTGCCGTCAGTCCCGTCCCACAAGGGCCCTCGGTAGAATCGCGGCAGTTTTCTCTCGTCTTCTCCCCGTCTTCTCACCCTATTTCCCGCGAGGTATTTCCCCATGGCACTCGTCTCGATGCGCGAACTGCTGGACCATGCAGCCGCCAACGGCTACGGCATTCCGGCCTTCAACGTCAATAACCTCGAACAGGTCCAGGCCGTGATGGAAGCCGCCAAGGAAGTCGGCGCGCCCGTGATCCTCCAGGCCAGCGCGGGCGCCCGCAAGTACGCCGGCGAAGCCTTCATCAAGCACCTGATCCAGGCCGCCATCGAGGCCTATCCGCAGATCCCGCTGGTGATGCACCAGGACCATGGCCAGAGCCCGGCCATCTGCCAGGGCGCCATCGACCTCGGCTTCTCGTCCGTGATGATGGACGGCTCGCTGCACGAAGACGGCAAGACGCCGGCTTCGTTCGACTACAACGTCGACGTGACCCGCAAGGTGGTGCAACTGGCCCACAAGGTCGGCGTCACCGTCGAGGGCGAACTGGGCTGCCTGGGCTCGCTCGAGACCGGCATGGCCGGCGAGGAAGACGGCATCGGCGCCGAGGGCGTGCTCGACCACTCGGCCCTGCTGACCGACCCCGAGGAAGCCGCCCAGTTCGTCAAGGCCACGCAGCTCGACGCGCTGGCCATCGCGATCGGCACCAGCCACGGCGCCTACAAGTTCACCCGCAAGCCCACCGGCGACATCCTGTCGATCTCGCGCGTGAAGGAAATCCACGCCCGCCTGCCCAACACCCACCTGGTGATGCACGGCTCCTCGTCGGTGCCGCAGGACCTGCTCGAGATCATTCGCCAGTACGGCGGCAACATGAAGGAAACCTACGGCGTGCCGGTCGAGGAAATCCAGGAAGCCATCAAGTACGGCGTGCGCAAGATCAACATCGACACCGACATCCGCCTCGCGATGACCGGCGCGGTGCGCAAGTTCCTGGCCGAGAATCCCGAGAAGTTCGATGCCCGCGAGTGGCTCAAGCCCGCGCGCGAAGCCGCCAAGCAGATCTGCAAGCAGCGCTACATCGAGTTCGGCTGCGAAGGCCAGGCGCCCAAGATCAAGGGCGAATCGCTGCAGGTCGTCGCCGCCAAGTACACCAAGGGCGAACTCGCGCAAGAAGTGGTCTGAGCCGCTTGCCGTGAATACCCGGCCACCGCTCGCGGTGGCTTTTTTCTGCGCGCACAATCCGCTTCACCGTCCCCCGTTTTTCACCGTTCGTTGTCCCTGCCCATGACCACCGTCCACACCTCCTCCATCCAGAGCCTGCCCCTGCTTGCGCGCGGGAAGGTGCGCGACAACTACGCGGTCGGCGAGGACCGCATCCTGATGGTCGCGAGCGACCGGCTCAGCGCCTTCGACGTGATCATGGGCGAGCCGATCCCCGGCAAGGGCGAGATCCTCACGCAGATGGCGCTGTGGTGGTTCGACCGGCTCGGCCAGCTCTGCCCCAACCACCTGACCGGCGACGCGCCCGAGAGCGTGGTCAAGCCCGAGGAGGTCGCCCAGGTCACGGGCCGCTCGATGCTGGTCAAGCGCCTGAAGCCGATCCCGGTCGAGGCCGTGGTGCGCGGCTACCTGGCCGGCAGCGGCTGGAAGGAATACCAGGAATCGCGCGCGGTCTGCGGCGTGCCGCTGCCCGAGGGCCTGACCAACGCGAGCAAGCTGCCGCGCCCGATCTTCACGCCGGCCGCCAAGGCCGCTGCCGGCGAGCACGACGAGAACATCAGCTACGACCGCGTGGTCGAGATCGTCGGTCCCAAGCTCGCGCAGCAGATCCGCGAGACCAGCATCGCGATCTACGAGACCGCGGCCCAGATCGCGCTGACCAAGGGCATGATCATTGCCGACACCAAGTTCGAGTTCGGCCTCGACGAGGCCGGCACGCTGGTGCTGATGGACGAGGTGCTCACGCCCGACAGCTCGCGCTACTGGCCGGTCGAGGGCTACGAGGCCGCGCTGGCCGCCGGCACCAACCCGCCGAGCTACGACAAGCAGTTCGTGCGCGACTGGCTCGAGGCCACCAAGATCAACGGCAAGCCCTGGGACAAGACGCCGCCGGCGCCGCGCCTGCCGGCCGAGGTGATCGAGAAGACCGCCGCCAAGTACCGCGAGGCGCTGGAGCGGCTGACGGCCTGAGCGGGCCGGGGTTTCGTATCAAAGGGCCGGTTCTCCGGCCCTTTTTCTTTTCAGCGACCCGAACTCAGCGTTGCCACCGTGCGCCCGCCCGCGTCGAGCAGGGTCAGCCGTCCGGGCGCCAGCCGGTAGCTGGTCGTGCCCTGCAGCACCGCGAGGAACTGCGCCTCGGTCGCGCCGCGCACCGGGTCGGCGCAGGCCATGCGGGTGGCGGCGATCTGGCCGATGCGCAGTGCGCTGCCGGTGCGCGTGTACGAGCCCGTGATGCGGTTGCAGCCGCCCGAACCGGTAACGCGGGCGTTGGCGCGGTCGAACTGCAGCTGCGCGTCGCTGCCCGGCGCGATCGCCTCCTCGCCCAGCTGCGCCAGGCGCCACACCGGGCCTTCGATCGGCTCGTCGAGGTTGATGCCGCTGCCGCAGGCGGTCAGCAGTGCCGCGAGCGCGGTGGCGGCGAGGGCGGGAAGCACGCGGAGGGCGGCAGGGCGGGCGGAGGAGCGCATGGCCAGTCTGTCCTTTTGACGAATCTGCAACAAGGTGAAATCGGCGTCATCGTATGCGAGCCGGCGTGGCTCGCCAACGCCGGGGGGCCGTGGGGTTTTCGCCTCCGCGCGCTCAGCGCGGCAGGTCGG
>NZ_JBZAYE010000186.1:0-12120 GCF_058244205.1 Variovorax sp. 20P10.2.4 | reverse complement strand
GCCGCCGATCACGGCGCGGCCCAGCGGCGCGTTCTGCTCGGCGCCTTCGCCCAGGCCCAGCGCCATCGGGATCATGCCGATGATCATCGCCAGCGCCGTCATCAGCACCGGGCGGATGCGGGTGGCGCCGGCCTCGAGCGCGGCCGACAGCGGCGGGATGCCCGCGGCCAGCCGTTCGCGCGCGAAGGACACCATCAGGATCGAGTTGGCCGTGGCCACGCCCATGGTCATGATCGCGCCCGTGAGCGCCGGCACGCTCAGCGTGGTGCCGGTGATGAACAGCATCCAGGCGATGCCGGCCAGCGCGGCGGGCAGGGCGGTGATGATGATCGCGGCGTCGAGCCAGGACTGGAAGGTCACGACGATCAGCAGGTAGACCAGCACGATCGCCATCGCCAGGCCCACGCCCAGGCCGATGAACGAGGACTGCATGGTCTGCACCTGGCCGCGGATGTCGACGCGGCTGCCGCGCGAGAGCTTGGGCCGCATCTCGTCGACCAGCGCCTGCACCTTGCTCGCCACGCTCGCGAGGTCGGTGCCCTGCACGCTGACGTAGACGTCGATCACGGGCGCGATGTTGTAGCGCGACTGGATCGCCGGCTGGCGCGCCGCGCGCGCGTCGACCAGGTTGCCCAGCAGCTGCTGCGCGCCGCCGGCCGCGGCCGCGCCGCCCGCGCCCACCGGGATGTTGAGCAGCGAATCGAGCGAGTCGACGTTGTACTGCGGCGTCTGCACCGCGATGCTGTAGACCACGCCGTTCTGCGGATTGAGCCAGTAGGCCGGCGCCGTCTGCGAGCTGCCCGACAGCGCGATCAGCACGTTCTGCCCCACGTTGGAGGCGGTCAGGCCGTACTGCTGCAGCCGCGAGCGGTCCATCGTCAGGTCCACCGAGGGCCCGTCGAGGCGCTGGTGCACGTGGGCGTCGACCGCGCCCGGGATCTGCCGGATCGCCTTGGTGAGTTCGGCCGCGCGCGCCGCGTTGCCCGCGATGTCGTTGCCGCTGAACTGCACGTCGATGGCCGCCGGCAGGCCGAAGTTGAGGATCTGCGTGACGATGTCGGCCGGCTGGAAGAAGAACTCGATGCCCGGGAAGCGCTTGGGCAGCTCGGCGCGCAGCGTGGTCACGAACTCCTCGGTCGGCCGGTGGCCGTCCTTCAGCGACATCAGGATCTCGGCGTCGAAGGTGCCGATGGTGCCGGCGTTGCTGTACGACAGGTTGATGCCGCTGTTCGGCACGCCGAGGTTGTCGAGGATGGTCTCGAGCTGGTCGGGCGGCACCAGCTCGCGGATCGCCGCTTCGACCTGGTCGGTGAGGCGCGCGGTCTCCTCGATGCGGGTGCCGGTGGGCGCGCGCATGTGCAGCCGGATCTGGCCGGCGTCCACGGTCGGGAAGAAGTCGCGGCCCAGCGCCGGATAGAGCAGGCAGGACAGCAGGCAGAAGCCGAGGAACACCGAGATGAAGCCGCCGCGGCGCGACAGCAGCGCCGACAGCAGCAGCGTGTAGGCGCGGCGCACGCGCTCGAAGCGGCGGTCGAAGGCGCGGTACACGCGCTGCAGAGCGCTCGGTTTGGCGTTCTCGTCGGCCTGCTGGCCGTGCACGCCGCCCATCAGCAGCATCACCAGCGTGGGCACCAGCGTGCGCGACAGCAGGTAGGAGGCCAGCATCGCGAACACCACGGCCTCGGCCAGCGGCACGAACAGGAAGCGCGCCACGCCCGAGAGGAAGAACATCGGCACGAACACGATGCAGATGCACAGCGTGGAGACGAAGGCCGCGTTGCCGATCTCGCCGGCGCCGACCTCGATCGCCTCCTTGAGCGGCGTGCCCATGTGCAGGTGGCGCTCGATGTTCTCGATGGTCACGATCGCCTGGTCGACCAGGATGCCGACCGAGAGCGCGAGCCCGCCCAATGTCATCAGGTTGAGCGTTTCGCCGAGGCCGTAGAGCACCAGGATCGAGGCCAGGATCGACAGCGGGATGGTCAGGCCGATGATCAGCGTGCTGCGCCAGTTGCCGAGGAACAGCAGCACCATCGCGGCGGTCAGCGCGGCGGCCAGGATGGCTTCGAACACCACGCCCTTGACGGCCGCCTTCACGAACACCGACTGGTCGAACAGCGGCGTGATCTTGATGTCCTGCGGCATGGTCTGCGCCGCCACCGGCAGCATCGCGCGCAGATTGGCCACGATGTCCAGCGTGGAGGCGCCGCCGTTCTTCAGCACCGACAGCAGCACGCCGCGCACGCCGTCCTGGCGCACCACGTTGGTCTGCGGCGAGAAGCCGTCGCGCACGTAGGCCACGTCGCGCACGTAGACGGTGGCGCCGTTCACGGTGCGGATCGGCAGGTCGTTGAGGCCCGCGATCGCGTCGGGCGAGCCGTTCATGCGCACGCCGTACTCGGTGGCGCCGAACTTGGCGGTGCCCGAGGGCAGGATCAGGTTCTGCGTGTTGATCGCGTTCACCACGTCCGACGGCGACAGGCCGCGCGCCTGCAGCGCCTGGGTGTCGAGGTCGACCGAGATCAGCCGGTTCTTGCCGCCGTAGGGAAAGGGGATCGCCGCGCCGGGCACCGTGATGAGCTGCGGGCGCAGCTGGTTCACGGTGGCGTCGAACAGGGAGTTCTCAGAGCGCGTGGGGCTCGACAGCGCGAGCTGGATCACGGGCACGCTCGAGGCCGAGTACTTGATCACCAGCGGCGGCGTGATGCCCGGCGGCAGCTGCCGCACCTGGGCCTGCATCGAGGCCACCACCTGCGAGATCGCCATCTCGATGTTGGCGGTGGGCTGGAAGAACACCTTGATGATCGACACGCCCGCCAGCGACTGCGATTCGATGTGCTCGATGTCGCTGACGGTGGTGGTCAGGCCGCGCTCCACCTGGCCCGAGATGCGCTGGCCCATCTCCTGGGCCGGCAGGCCGGTGTAGTTCCAGATGACCGACACCACCGGGATATTGATCTCCGGAAAGATGTCGGTGGCCATCCGCAAGAGGACGAAGGGCGTGGCCAGCACGATCAGCATCGCCATGACGATGAAGGTGTACGGACGACGCAACGCGAGCTGAACCATGGACGGGTCTCTCTGCTTCCGGCGAAAAAAGGTTTCGCATCATAAGGAAGTAGTTTTAAGTTTGTTTAACTTAGTTACTTGGCCCTCTTCGGTGCGATTTTCGGGGTGGAACGGGCGACGCATGGAGCGTGCCGGATGGGATGGCGGTGCCTGCATCCGTGATTGAGTTGTACTCATAAAATAGGATCGAGAGGTCGAATTGGTGGTGGTTGATCGCTGATTTATGGCTGGTTTATGATTAAGTGATACTCAATTTTTTCTTCTTTCACCCGCCATGAGTCAGACCGATCCTTCTCCTGCCGCGCTGCCCGAGCGCTGCGTCATCGTCGTCGACGCCGCCTTGCCGCCGGGCCTGGCCGCCAATGCCGCGGCCGTGGTCGCGCTGACCGTCGGCCAGCGCCATCCGGGGCTGGTCGGCGCGCCGCTGGTCGATGCCTCGGGCCGGTCGCATCCGGGCCTGATCCCGATCGGCATCGCGGTGCTCGGTGCCTCGCAGGACGAACTCGTGGCGGTGCGGCAGAAGGCGCTCGCCAACACCGAGTGCGACGTGATCGACTTCCCGGTGCAGGGCCAGCAGACCACCAACTACGCGGCCTTCCGCGAGGCGGTGGCGAGCGTGCCGACCGAGGCGTTGCGCTACGTGGCGGTCGGCTTCGTCGGCGAGCGCAAGCCGCTGGGCAAGGTGGTGTCGAAGCTGGGGCTGCTCGGGCAGTAGGCGGGAGTCATGCCGGTGCGTCCAGCGCGAGACGCAGCCGGCTGACGTTCGGATTGCCCGCATCGCGCTGCACCTTGAAGCCCAGCCTGCGCGCCAGCGCGATCATCGCGAGGTTGTCGTAGAGCGTGATGTCGGCCAGCTGGCGCACGCCCGCGTCGCGCGCCGCCGCGATCAGCACGCGCATCAATTTCTCGGCCAGGCCGTGGCGCTGCCAGGCATCGGCGATCACCACCGCGAACTCGGCCACCTCGGCCGTTTCGGGCGTGTCGCCGCGCACGTAGCGCACCACACCCATCTGCTGCTCGGCGCCATCGACCTCGGTGGTGGCGATCAGCGCGAGCTCGCGCGCGTAGTCGATGTGGGTCATGCGCCAGAGCTCGTCGGGCTGCGGCTTGCGCGGCGAGAGCAGGCGGTGGTAGCCGGTGCGGTCCGACAGGCCCGCGACGAAGGCCGTGTGCATCGCGAGGTCGTCGGCATGGATCGGCCGGATGCGCACCGCGCGGCCATCGCGAAGCCGCCAGTCTTCGACGAGGTGCGCCGGGTAGGCGCCGGGTTCGGCGGGTGCTGCCATGGCCGGCGTTGTGCCATGGCGGAGGGCCGCGGGTCAATCCCCGCGACAGATCGACGGTTCGAGGCGAATCCGCATCAGAAAAAGAATGAACATTCGCTTAAAAAATACACATTTGTCATATCACGAAAATCAGCCTGTGAAGAAGTTGATGTTCTTTACGTAAGTTTGTGCAGCACATCAGGCCTGCTCAGTCTTGTTAGCGAAGGTGCTGTAACCTCAAGAAAAATAAGCGTTCACTCTCTTTTATTTTGTGAAGTGTTATTGCGGCCAATCTCCCGCTGACCACTTCGCAGAGGACAGGGCGTGAAGTCGGTTGATTTTCATCTTGTGGAAGGTTGAGGTAATTCATGTCGACTGAAAGTACATCTCGTTGGAATTCGTTCATTCGGCCGATGGCCCGTTTGACCGTTCATTTGAGCCTGGGGCTCGGCGTGGTGGTGGCGCTGGGCGGCGCAGGGCTGGCGGCCGCGCAGGGCGTGAAGACCGCGCCCGCGGCGGCCGAGGCGGCGCAGGAAAAGGGCGTGGCCGTGGTGCTCAAGCAGTCCAAGGTCGTCAAGGGCCCGCAGGGCAAGGAGCAGCTGGTCGAGGCCGCCTCGGTCAAGCCGGGCGACATCCTGGAATACACGGCGACCTATACCAATCACACGGGCCGCACCGTCAGCGGCCTGGTGGCCAACCTGCCGATTCCCGAGGGGCTGGAATACCTGCCCAGGAGTGCCAAGCCCGGCGCGACGCTGGTCAAGGCGGCGACCAAGGAGGGCATCTTCGCCCCCGAGCCGCTGGCGCGCCAGGTCAACGGCAAGTCGGAGCCCGTTCCCTACAACGAGTACCGCAGCTTGCGCTGGGAGCTCGGCCAGCTGCCCGCCAAGGGCGTGACCGCGGTCACCGCGCGCGCCAAGGTCGAGGAAGTGGTGCCGCCTGCCGCGCCCGTTGCAGCCGCTGCATCCGCAGCCACGGCCGAGCCGCTCAAGGCTCCGCGCGCCGCGCCCTGATTCGGCGCCGCTGACGACCGTCGGCCTCGCGCCGCGCTGACGGTCTGTCCTCTTTCTACCCCGTCCGTCTTTTTTGCCGGTTTCCTGCTGGAAATCGCCGGCCGGGGTGCGTTCGTCCGCTTTTTCAAGACCCTTAACCACCGAGGAGAAACCCCGTGATTCCTACCTTGTCAGCCCGTCGTGCCGGCCCCGTGCCGCGTACGCTCTGGGCGGGCGCCGCAGCTCTGACCCTGAGCTTCCTTTTCGGAAGCGATGCGCTCGCTGCGGCTCCGCCTGCCAACACCATCATCGGTAACCAGGCTTCGGCCACCTACCTCGATCCGAATGGCGCCAGCCAGCTCGCGACCTCGAACCTCGTGCAGACGACGGTGCAGCAGGTCGGCTCGTTCAACCTGGACGGCCGGACCACGGTGACCACCGACGTGATCAACAAGAAGATCGGCGCCGCGGGCGCGATCGTCTACGCGCCTCACGTGCTGACCAACACCGGCAACGGCAGCGACAAGTTCACCATCACCATCGACAACACCACGGCAGCGCCGGATGGCTTCTCGAAGATCGAGGTGTTCGCCGATGCCGACGCCGATGGCCTGCCCGACAGCACGACCGCGCTGTGCTCGGTCGCCCCGAACGCAGTCTGCACGGTGCCCGCGCAGACGGTGGCGGGTGGCAATGGCACCTTCCCGTTCGTCGTGGCGTACTCGATCCCGAGCACGGCAACGGCGGCCAACTTCACTTCGCCGCGGCCCGCGACCATCAACGCAGTGCCCGCGACCCTCGACCTGTACGAGGTGGCGAACCAGAAGGCGGCCGACCTCGACCACGTGGTCCTCACGGTCGACGCGGCATTCAATGCCTCGAAGAGCCTGAGGGTCCCGGCCGTCAGCTGGGTCGCCAACGGCGGCGTCTGGCCCGCGGCGAAGGACCACGGTCCGCGCTCGGCAGCCTCCTGCCAGGCGACGATCGCGGGCGCGACGTCGAACGACCCGAATTGCTCGTACACCACGTACACGCTGCAGTTCAACAACACGGGTGGCGCGGCCGGCAAGTTCTACATGACCGACACGTTGCCGAGCGGCTTCACCTACGTGCCGGGCTCCGCCGTCTGGAGCAGCGCACCGGGCCGGGCCCTGGGTGACGCGGCCGGCTCCGCGGACGATCCGAACGGCATCGACTTCTTCGCGAACGGCCAGAAGCTGAGCTTCCTGGTGTCCTCGCTGGCCCCGAACGTGACGCAGACCGTGAGCTTCGTCGTGCTGGTCAACAGCACCGCCGAAGTCGGTGGCACGACCACGACCAACCGGGCGGACTACATTCCCGAGAAGGTGCCGGACGACAAGACGACCACGAATCCGCCGACCGACCCGACCACGCCGACGAACGACAAGCCCTTCATCGTGGATGGCACCTTCGGCATCGTGCTCGGCTCCGCGCACCCCACGGCCAGCCCGGTCGCTTCGAAGGACGCCGAGCCTGGCAAGCCGCTGCTGACGGATGCCGACCAGACCACCCTGGCCTCCGGCGTCGCGGGTTCGACGGTGAAGTTCACGCAGACGGTGTTCAACACCGGCAATGCGGACGACATCGTGAACCTCACGGCGGACCTCAGCAAGTTCCCCGCGGGTTCGACCTTCCGCTTCTTCGCCGACGGTGGCTTCGCGCCGCTGATCGACAACAACAGCGACGGCATCGTCGACACCGGTCCGATCCGGCCCGGCCAGAGCGTCAAGATCGTCCTGGCGGTCACGCTGGGCGCGCCCGCGTCGATTCCGACCCAATCGTTCGAGGCCATCGTGCTGGGTACGTCGACCAAGGACAGCACCAAGTTCGATGCCACGCGCGACATCCTGTCGAAGCTGATCGGCGTGCTGGTCGACATGACCAATACCGCCAGCGGTAACGGTACGTCCGGCAACACCGGCAACGGCGACGTGGGCACGGGCCCGAGCCCGACCCCGACGACCACCACCACGACGCCGGCCGGCACGCCTGCTGTCTTCAACCTGTTCATCAAGAACAACGACAGCCTGGACAACGCCTTCAGCCTTGCGGCGAGCCAGACCAACAGCTTCCCGGGCAGCCTGCCCAGCGGCTGGACGGTGAAGTTCGTGGCTGCCGGCGCCACCTGCGCGGCCACCGGCATGACCACGGTCAACGTGGCCGCCGGTACGCAAGTGGCGGTCGACGCCTGCGTGACCCCGCCCGCTTCGCAGGCACCGGTCGAAGCCCAGCTGATCTACTTCCAGGTGCGCTCGACGAGCCCGACCTCCACCGGCGCCGTGGCGATCGACACGAAGCTGGATGCGGTGAAGGTGATCGGCGCCGACACCTGGGGTGCCACGCTGACGCCGAACAACGAAGGCCAGGTCGCTCCCGGCGGCTCGGTGGTCTATGCCCACACGCTGACCATCACCGGCGCGCAGAGCTGCGGCACGCAGTTCAACATCAAGGCGGTCCTGCCGGTCGCGGACGTGACCGCGGGCTGGACCACCGCGCTGTACCTGGACAACAACGGCGACGGCCAGATCGACACCGGCGACACGCTGGTGGGTGCCAACGGCCAGGTCGGTCCCACCGTGGACCTCAGCGGCGGCAAGGCGCACAAGCTGCTCGTCAAGGTGTTCGCACCGGGCGGCGCGACGGCCGGTACCACCGACACGGCCACCGTGACCGTGACCTTCCCCGAGCAGGCGAAGTGCGGCGAGCCCTCGGCGACCGACATCACCACCGTGATCACGGGCCAGATGCGCCTGATCAAGCTGCAGGCGAAGGACGAGAACTGCGATGGCACCGAGGCGCCGACCTCGTCGGCGGCACTTGCCGTGAAGCCGGGCCAGTGCATCGTCTACCGCATCGTCGCGACCAATGAAGGCGCCTCGCCGGTGACCAACATGTCGATCAACGACGCGGTGCCTGCCTACACCAGCCTGACGGCCGCACCGGACGGTGCGCAGCCCTCGGAGCAGTGCGCCTCCGCGGGCGTGACGCCGGCCTTCGCGCAAGCGAACTACACGGCGACCGCGAGCTCGGTGTCGTGCGGCAGCGCGGCCAACACGGTCGCGCCTGGCGGCAAGGCCACGCTGACCTTCTCGGTGAAGGTCAACAAGTAAGCGTCGGCTGAACGATGGAACCGGCGGGCTTCGGCCTGCCGGTTCCCTCTCCATCGCAAAGGCAGTTCGCCTTTCCCTTGCGTCCTCGCACGAGGGTGCAAGGGAAAGGTGCCCCGGCCCGTCTTCCCCTCTTCCATTTTTTTCTTCCGGTCAGCGGCCGGACCTTCCAAGAGTTCACTGCATGTTGTCGACTTCCAAGCTCCGAGGCTCCAGCCTGCGATCGTGGCGCGGATTCGCCGCCGCGCTCGCCGCGGGCATGGTGTTTCTGCTCGGCGGCATGGCGCAGGCGAACGCCGCGGCCGCGCCGGGCGGCACGGTCATCCGCAGCATCGCCACCGGCACCTACGTGCCCGGCGGCATGGCGCAGACCGAGACGATCTCCTCCAACGAGGTGATCGCCACCGTGCTGCCGGTCGAGGCGCTGGTGCTCACGCAGGACCAGACGCTCTCGCGCCCGCCCGGCAGCATCGTCACGCTGAGCCACCTGCTGAGCAACACCGGCAACGTGGTCTCGAGCTACGCGCTCGCGCTGGCGAACAACGCGGCCGGCTGCGCGGCCGACACGCTCGACCTGTCGGCGCTGCGCCTGCTGCGCGACGCCAACAACAACGGCGTGTCCGATCCCGCCGACCCGGTGCTCGCGCTCGACAAGCCGGGCGCGCTGACGCTCAAGCCGGGCGAAGCCGCCTCGCTGCTGGTGCAGGGCACGATCCCGATGGCCGCGCGCGGCACGGCCTGCCTCGGGCTGACGGCCACCACGGCGCTGCAGGGCCTGCAGGCCAGCAACCGCGACACCGTGATCGTGGGCGACGCCGCGGCGCTGGCCCTCGCCAAGTCGGCGAGCTATCCCGGCTTCGTCGTGCCGGGCCAGACGCGCATCGACTTCACGGTGACGGGCACCAACATCGGCGCGCAGGATGCGAAGCCGAGCAATGTGGTGGCGCCGACCAACACGCCGCTGCTCGTGAACGGCGCGCCGAGGGCGCTGGTGCTGGTGCGCGACGTGGTGCCCGCCGGCACCCAGTACATCGCGGGCACGCTGCAGAGCGCGGCCGCGCAGGCCATCAAGCTCTACCGCCTGCCGGCCGATCCGCCTTTCAGCTATCGCACGGCCGAGGACGCCTCGGCGGTCGAAGTCGCGATCGGCGTTCCCGAGCCGCTGGTGCGCAACGGCTCGATCGCGATGCAGTTCGCCGTGAAGGTCAATGCCGACCCTGGCGACGACATCCGCAACACGGCCCACGGCCAGTACGACGACGGCACCGGCCCCGCGACCGCGCCGTCGAACACGGTGGTGATCGCCACCAGCCAGGCCCGCATCGGCGTGGCGAAGTCCGCCTCGGCACCGCGGCTCAACCAGGGCGCGGACGGCAAGCCCGACGGCACCGCCAACGTGCGCTTCCGCGTCAACCTGCGCAACTACGGCGCCGCGTGGCTCCACGACGTGCAGGCCACCGACCTGATGGAAGGGCCGGGCGAGACCCAGTTCGGCAGCTACACGGCCGCGGCCGTGCCGGGCCCGAACCAGTACACCATCGTGCCGGGCTCGGTCGCGATCGTGCCCGCGGCCACCGGCAATGGCGGCGGCATCGTGGCGGCGGCGAACCCGGCCTTCAAGGGCACGGCGAGCGCGCAGAAGCTGCTGGTCGACGGCGCCGTGCTGCCGGCGGGCGCGCAGGTCAACGTCGAGTTCGAGGCGCGCATCAACTTCACGGGCCGCACCGGCACCTTGCTCAACAGCGTGAAGGCTTCGGGCGCGTTGTCGGCCGGCGGCGCGGCCGTGGCCGTCGACGACTCGATGAACGGCGACAACCCCGACCCCGACGGCGACGGCAATCCCAACAACAACACCCAGCCCACGCCGGTGGCCACGCAGCTGCCGACGCTGTCGCTGAGCAAGCAGGCCTCGATGGCGCGGCGCGTCTCGCCGGGCGTGTTCGAGCTCGACTACGTGCTCAAGGTCAGCAACCTGGGCACGGCGCCCGCGCCCAACCTGCGGCTGATCGACAACCTCGACTGCACCTTCGACATGGACCAGGCCGAGGGCAAGATCGCGTCGTGGGAGCTCGTGAGCCGGCCGAAGGTGGCCGGCGGCCGTCTCGTGGCGGCAGCGGGCTTCACGGGCCGGGCCACCTGCAACCGCACCCAGGACGAGAGCGCGGACCCCTACCAGTTCCCCACCGAGGTGGCACTGAGCCTCACCGACGGCAGCCGCGCGCTCGCGCCCGGCGAGAGCGAGCAGCTGAGCTTCACCGTGCGCGTCACCGAGAAGCCGGCCGCGATCGGCAGCCGCGTCTCGCTGAGCAACAAGGCCTGGGCCGCGGCCTTCGACCAGAACACCGTCAACGTCAAGCCGCGCTCGGTGCTGGCCGCCACCATGGCCACGGCCCGCTCGCTGCTCGTCGATCCGCAGGGCGTGGTCTACAACGCGCTCACGCGCCAGCCCGTGGCGGGCGCGGTGGCGACCTACACGCGCCAGTCGTGCGGCAACGCCGCGGTCACGCCGATCACCGAGGCCGAGCTCTACGGCGGCAGCTCGGGCCTCTACACCTTCAACCCGAACGGCAGCGTGTCGATGAACACCGCCGCGGACGGCGCCTACCAGTTCTACATGCTGACGCCGCAGACCCGCGGCATGTGCACCTATGAACTGTCGGTCGCGCCGCCGGCGGGCAGCGGCTATGTGGCGCCATCGCGGATCCTGCCCGCGACCGCCGGCACCTTCGCCAATTGCGGCGCCGTGGTGCCGAACACCGCCGCGCCGCAGGACGGCGAGCCCACCACCCACTACTTCAAGCTGCGCACCGGCATGCAGTCCGACGGGCAGATGTGCGAGGCCGCGAACAACCATGTTCCGCTCGACCCCGGCAACATCCTGGGCCTGGTGCTGCGCAAGGACGGCAGCAAGCGCCAGGCGGAATTCGGCGACTTCGTCGACTACGCGCTCACCGTCACCAACAAGACCGGCTTTCCTGTCACCGGCGTGACCTTGAGCGATACGCTGCCGCCGGGCTTCGCCTACGTGGCCAACAGCGTGCGGCTCAATGGCGCCATCGTGCCGAACCCCGCGGGCGGCGCCGGCCCGGGGCTGATCTTCGACTACCCCTCGCTGGTCATCGCTCCCGACCAGTCGGCGATGGTGCGCTACCGCGTGCGCATCGGTGTCGGCGCGCCGACCGAAGGCGACGCCATCAACCGCGCGCGCGCCAACTCGGGCCCGATCCAGTCGAACCTCGCGAGCTGGACGCTGCGCGTCACCGGCGGCGTGTTCGCCGACGACGCCTTCGCCTTCGGCAAGGTCTACATGGACTGCAAGCGCGACGGCAAGCAGCAGGGCGGCGACGAGATCGGCGTGCCGGGCGTGCGGCTGTACCTGGAGGACGGCACGCACGTGGTGACCGACGTCGAGGGCAAGTGGAGCCTCTACGGCCTGAAGCCGGTGACGCACGTGCTGCGCCTCGACCAGCTCACGCTGCCCCGGGGCGCGCGCCTCGAGATCCTCGACAACCGCAACGCGGGCGCGCCCGAGAGCCGCTTCCTCGACCTCAAGAAGGGCGAGTTCCACAAGGCCAACTTCGTCATCGCCAACTGCGAGGACCAGGCGGTGCTCGACGAGGTGGCGGCGCGGCGCGCGGCGATCGCGGCCAAGCCCGACACCGAGGC